>NZ_JBHIOR010000006.1:0-116185 GCF_042195605.1 Bartonella sp. AP88HLJMH
GAACTTTATGGACATAGTCGCGGGACAATGACATTGGGGAATATGCTGAATTCTTTCAAACAAGAAGGTGTGCACGGGATAGCCAACGAAAACACGACTATCAATCTCTATGGACCAGCCTTTAATGTTTTAGTTGCATCCGGTCTGTTAGGTTATGTGAGTGATGGCAAACAAACCATTGTTGGCTTTGATGGGAATAGATACGACTTTGTCAGCAGAATTATTGGCGGCAATGGCTATACTTACGAGACAATACCTGCTGGTAGTAGCTGGTGGACAGAAACATGGAACATGTTCACAAATCCTTACAATCTCCATACTTTCGTTGGAGATGCGAGCCAAGCATGTCGGTATGTTTATGGCTCATCCAATCGAGTACAAAATAAGAAAAAAATCTTGGTATTAGTTTTCAGGAAGATATTGTTAATTGTGATGACAACGATGCTGTTAAGCAGCGTATAGGATTGATCAATGGTTATTTAAAGTCAGTAGTGAAAGAAGGTTGGGTGGATATTACTGAAGGGAAGAGCCTTTTTGATGATTGTATAATAGAAAAATCTAATAGTGGTTTTGTAGATTATTGTTTACAAATTAAAGCAAATAACCTCTTTTTTATTTACATGAGAGAAGTAAAGGATTTCGTTGGTTTTTTTGTTTTAAAGTCCTTACAGAAGTTCGCAGGCATAGAAGCAAAAATGGAATAATTTTTTTATTGGATGAGCCAGCAAATAATTTACATATTCATCCACAGAGAAAAATATTAAGCTCCTTACAAACTTTATCGAGCATAAAGGGCAATAAAGTAATTTATTCGACGCATTCCCCTTATCTTATTAACGACGATAATTTAGATAATTTGTTTACTGTACGTAATGAAGCAAATGATTTTGAAGCGCCTCGAATTGTTTGTGAAAGATTTCTGGAATTAACTACATCTACTGAAGAAACTGTGAGGGCTGTTGAGCCTATTGTTCAAAAAACATAGATTACACACCTTGGAACAGGAGCTGATTGGATTATAAAAAAATTTAATGGAGTTGCTGCTAATGCAAAGAAAGTAAATCACATTGCTGATTGCGTGAAACATATTATTGGTGGATAATTTTCTCAGTTTATGCCGTAAAGCTTATACCCTTACGCGTTTTATTTAAATGCTAACACCCTTTGGTAAAATTTTACGGAAACTTCGCATTGATCACTCCGAACGCCTCTTAGATATGGCTAAGAAATTAGACATATCTGTAGGATTTTTATCTTCTGTCGAGATTAGCAAAAAATCTGTTCCTGTAGGACTGGAGGAAAAGATCATAGAGCTTTATGGTTTAGATCAAGAGGCAGCAGAAATTTTGAGAAGAGAATCGGATGCTTGTTGTAAAAGTTTCACTATAAAGTCTTCTGATACATTTAGATGTGAAGCTGTTGGTATGTTTGCTAGACTGATAAACATTATTTCACAAGAAAAGATTTAGAACTATTAAAAAATTGTTAGAGAAAGCTGGCAAAAAGAATACGCTTTGTAAAGGAAATAGTGAAAACCCTATTCCCCTAACTTTATTAAGGCATCCCTCGCAGCAAAAAAGATATGAATTTCAAAAACTTAATAGGAATATAAAGCTATATGGTGGGCGATGAGAGACTCGAACTCCCGACATCCTCGGTGTAAACGAGGCGCTCTACCAGCTGAGCTAATCGCCCAATGCAATGATCAGCAATTGAATGGAGACTATTTAAGGAAGAATTTTTCTAAACGCAAGAATAAAGATGGGATTTGATAATTTTTTTTTAAAATGCAGAATCCTTCTTGACATAAACGCATGAACCCCTTACACGACCGCTTGTACCAAATTAAATTGGTTCGAAAAAAATGCGCGGGTGTAGCTCAGTTGGTTAGAGTGCTGGCCTGTCACGCCGGAGGTCGCGGGTTCGAGCCCCGTCACTCGCGCCATTTCGTGATTCCTTATGAAATTTCCTTTTTAAAATATCCATATGCTATGAGTAATGTGGTGGAGTGTTTGATTGGGAATAGATATGTTTTTTCTTTCTTTTTATATGGTTTATAAGAATAGGGCTTGCGTCTTTCTTTGCTCTGCGTTACCTATGCCGATAAGAAAAGTATCGCTCTGTATGCCTTAGAAGCAGTATGAATAGAGTTAATAGAGCGATTGTTAAATTTGTCTGTTTGGTCTCGCAATATTGAATCATTGTGTTAAACTCAGGCATTTCGTTACGATGGAAGAGGGTTATGGCTTATTTATTGAGCTCTTATTTGCCAGTCTTGATTTTCATTATTGTGTCAGCGGTTATTGCTGGAGTTTTGTTGATTACACCTTACATTGTAGCATATCGTTCCCCCGATCCTGAAAAATTATCGGCTTATGAATGTGGGTTTAATTCATTTAGTGATGCACGCATGAAGTTTGATATTCGTTTCTATTTGGTATCAATTTTATTTATTATTTTTGATCTTGAAGTTGCATTTCTTTTTCCTTGGGCTGTTTCATTCGAATCAATAGGTATGTTTGGCTTTTGGTCGATGATTGTGTTTTTAGCGATTTTGACTATTGGATTTATATATGAATGGAAAAAAGGAGCCCTTGAATGGAATTAAGATCTAATAATTCAACGATTGAGGCTCCAAAACCAAAAGGAATCATTGATCCAAATACTGGTGGGCTGATAGGATCTGACGATAAGTTTTTTCGTGATATCAATGCTGAATTATCAGATAAGGGTTTTTTAGTTACCTCGGCAGATGCTTTGATTACTTGGGCACGTACCGGTTCTTTAATGTGGATGAGTTTTGGTTTGGCTTGTTGTGCTATCGAAATGATGCAATGCTCAATGCCTCATTATGATAATGAGCGTTTTGGATATGCACCACGAGCTTCACCCCGCCAGTCAGATGTGATGGTGGTGGCAGGTACTCTGACAAATAAGATGGCTCCTGCTTTAAGAAAAGTGTACGATCAGATGCCAGAGCCACGTTATGTGATTTCTATGGGATCATGTGCAAACGGTGGGGGATATTATCATTATTCCTATTCAGTAGTGCGGGGATGTGATCGTATCGTGCCTGTCGATATATATGTCCCAGGGTGTCCACCTACAGCAGAGGCATTATTATACGGCATATTGTTGCTACAGAAAAAAATCCGTCGTACCGGATCCATAGAGCGATAGAGAGTTTTCTTGTCATGGTGGATGAAACATTGGTTGAGCTTGCTGCTTATTTGGAAAACAAATTAAAAAATAAGCTTGAAGAGACTGTTCTTGCTTTTGGTGAATTGACCATTGTGGCACGTCTTGATGCAATTATCGATGTCTTAATGTTTGTTCGTGATGATTCTCGCTGTCAATTTATTAATCTTACAGACATTAGTGGTGTGGATTATCCTTCTCGCGATAAGCGCTTTGATGTTTCTTACCAATTGTTATCTCCTCGTGAGAATTTACGCTTACGTGTAAAAGTTCGTACAGATGAAAATACTCCTGTTGCTTCAGCTTGTACGGTTTATCCTGGCGCAGAGTGGTATGAACGTGAAACGTATGATATGTATGGGATTTTATTTTCAGGACATCCGGATTTGAGACGGATTTTAACAGATTATGGGTTTGAAGGATATCCTTTACGCAAAGACTTTCCTGTGACAGGATTTGTTGAATGCCGTTATGATAATGAAGCAAAGAGGGTGATTTATGAGCCTGTTGTTTTGCGCCAAGAGATGCGTAATTTTGATTTTCTTTCTCCTTGGGAAGGAGGACAGTATACTTTGCCATGTGATGGGAAAGCAGATGAAAAAAAATAATATTGGTTTTGATAAGGCATTATATTAGGGTACTGTATTTCTTAAATAATTAAATATTTTTTAGCGTGATAGATTTTTTTGATATTTGATATGAAGTTTTTTAAAAAGCAAGGGGTTGATTGTGGCTGAGGTCAATGTTCGAAACTTTAATATCAATTTTGGTCCGCAGCATCCTGCGGCGCATGGGGTTTTGCGCATGGTTCTGGAGCTGGACGGTGAAGTTGTTGAGCGTGTAGATCCACATATTGGGTTGTTGCATCGCGGTACTGAAAAATTAATGGAAACAAAGACTTATCTCCAAGCTGGTCCTTATCTAGATCGTTTGGATTATGTTGCTCCTATGAATCAGGAACATGCTTTTGTTCTTGCTATTGAAAAGTTATTAGATATAAAAGTTCCTAAAAGAGGGCAATTAATACGTGTTTTGTTTTCTGAAATTGGGCGTATTCTTAATCATTTGCTTAATGTAACGACACAGGCAATGGATGTTGGTGCTTTAACACCACCGCTTTGGGGATTTGAGCAACGTGAAAGATTGATGATTTTTTATGAGCGCGCCTGTGGTGCTCGTCTTCATGCAAATTATTTTCGTCCTGGTGGCGTGCATCAAGATTTACCAGAATCTTTAGTTGAGGATATTGGTGATTTTATTGATCCATTTCTTGTTTCTCTCGGAAAACTTGACGCGCTTGTGACCCCAAATCGGATTTTTAAGCAGCGTAATGTGGATATTGGCGTTGTAAGTATTGATGAAGCTTGGGCACGCGGTTTTTCTGGGGTTATGATTCGTGGAGCTGGTGTTCCATGGGATTTGCGTAAAAGTCAGCCTTATGAATGTTACGATGAAATGGAATTCGATATTCCTATAGGTAAAAATAGCGATTGTTATGATCGCTATCTTATTCGTATGGAAGAAATGCGTCAATCAGCGAAAATTATGCGCCAATGTGTGGAACGTTTACTGAGTACTGAAAAAAATGGACCAGTTTCGAGCTTGGATCGCAAAATTGTACCACCGACGCGGAGTGAAATGAAAAGCTCGATGGAAGCACTGATTCATCACTTTAAACTCTATACGGAAGGTTTTCATACACCTCCTGGAGAAGTATATGTTGCTGTGGAAGCTCCGAAGGGTGAGTTTGGTGTTTATCTTGTTTCTGATGGAACCAATAAGCCTTATCGTGTCAAGTTGCGTGCTCCTGGGTTTGCTCATCTCCAAGCTATGGATTTTTTAACCAGAGGTCATATGTTAGCAGATGCTACAGCTATTTTGGGTTCGATTGATATTGTTTTTGGGGAGGTTGATCGCTAATGTCCGTACGCCGTCTTGCAGATGATGTTTATCAGCCCGCTGAGTTTTCTTTTACAAAAGAAAATCAGATATGGGTAAAAAATACCATAAAAAAATATCCTGCAGGGCGTGAGCAATCTGCTGTAATTCCATTATTAATGCGTGCTCAAGAGCAAGATGGTTGGGTGACACGTGCAGCGATTGAGCATATTGCTCAGATTCTTTCCATGGCTTATATCCGTGTCTTAGAAGTTGCTACTTTTTATACTCAGTTTCAGCTTAAGCCTGTTGGAACAAAAGCGCATATTCAAGTTTGTGGTACAACGCCTTGTATGTTACGTGGTTCTGATGAATTGATTAAAGTTTGTCAGAAAAAAATTCATCATGAACCTTTTGCGACCAATCAGGATGGAACCTTATCATGGGAAGAGGTGGAGTGTCTTGGTGCTTGTGTGAATGCTCCGATGGTTATGATTTTTAAAGATACTTATGAAGATCTTACAGCTGAACGCCTTGAAGAAATTATTGATGCATTTGAAGCAGGTAAGGGTTCTGAGATAGCGGTTGGTCCGCAAAATAGTCGTAAATCGTCGGAACCGATTAGTGGTTTAACTTCTCTTATTGATGATGAGAAAGAAAAAAAGATCTCTCAAGTCTTCACCAAAAAAGGATAAGGAAAGAATGGGGAACATAATTAAGTATTTTTCTTGAGAAAATATTTTATTATTCTACCCATGACGGCAACATTTAACGAAAAGTAAGAAGTCTTGAAAAGATATTTAAAAACTGCATTTGAGGAAAAACGGAAAATGCTATGGGTAATAGAAAAAAAGGTGGGGTATGCTAACTGATAAAGATCGTATCTTCACCAATATTTATGGTTTAAAAGACAAATCATTAAAGGCTGCGATGTTGCGTGGGCATTGGAATGGTCTGAAAGAAATGATTGACAAAGGTCGTGATTGGATCATTGATGAAGTGAAGGCATCGGGTTTACGCGGTCGTGGTGGTGCTGGTTTTCCTACTGGAATGAAGTGGTCCTTTATGCCAAAGCAGAATGATGGGCGTCCTCATTATTTGGTTGTCAATGCCGATGAATCTGAACCTGGAACTTGTAAAGACCGTGATATTTTACGTCATGACCCCCACACTTTGATTGAAGGATGTGCAATCGCTACTTTTGCTATGGGAGCCAATGTTGCTTTTATTTATATTCGTGGTGAATATATTCGTGAACGTGAAGCGCTTCAAGCTGCCGTTGATGAATGCTATGATGCGGGTTTACTTGGCAAAAAAACGAAATATGGGCATGCTTGTGATATTGTTATTCATCATGGAGCGGGTGCTTATATTTGTGGTGAAGAAACAGCTCTTCTTGAAAGTCTTGAGGGAAAAAAGGGACAACCTCGGCTTAAACCACCATTTCCTGCCAATATGGGGATTTATGGCTGTCCAACAACAGTAAATAATGTAGAGTCTATTGCCGTTGTTCCAACGATTTTGCGGCGGGGTGCTTCGTGGTTTTCATCAATCGGACGAGCAAATAATGTTGGAACGAAATTATTTATGGTTTCAGGGCATGTTAATGCACCTTGTACATTTGAAGACGCTCTTGGTGTTTCATTCCGTGAATTAATTGAAAAACATACGGGTGGTGTTCGTGGTGGATGGAATAATCTTTTAGCAGTTATTCCAGGGGGGGCTTCTTGTCCAGTCGTTCGTGGTGAGGATATGATCGATGCGATCATGGATTTTGATGGGATGCGAGATGTCGGGTCTTCTTTTGGCACAGGGGGAATGATTGTTATGGATAAATCAACCGATATTATCAAGGCAATTTGGCGTATAGCTGCTTTTTTCAAGCACGAGAGTTGTGGTCAGTGTACACCGTGTCGTGAGGGGACGGGATGGATGATGCGTCTTTTAGGGCGTATGGTTGAGGGAAGAGCGCAAAAACGCGAGATTGATCTTTTGTTTGAAGTGTCTAAACAGGTTGAAGGACACACTATTTGTGCGCTTGGTGATGCTGCCGCATGGCCTGTACAGGGGTTAATACGTAATTTTCGTCCGGAAATCGAGCGTAGAATTGATGAATACACGCGAAATGTAGTCCAAAGCAAAAATATTGCTTTAGAAGCGGTTTAATAAAGGATTTTGTTTTAAGAGCAACCGAATGCAAATTTTAAGTGGGTTATCCGCAGGTTGGATGGGTGATGATAAATATCAAAGTTGATGGCAAAGAGATTGAAGTTCCTGATTACTACACGTTGCTTCAGGCTGCTGAGGCGGCTGGGGCAGAAATTCCACGTTTTTGTTTTCATGAATCTTTGTCAATTGCTGGAAATTGTCGTATGTGTTTAGTTGAGGTTAAGGGTGGTCCACCAAAACCTCAGGCTTCTTGTGCTATGGGGGTTCGTGATTTACGATTAGGGCCTAACGGTGAGGCACCTGAGATTTTTACCAATACACCGATGGTAAAAAAAGCACGTGAAGGTGTTATGGAATTTCTTCTCATTAATCATCCTTTGGATTGTCCAGTGTGTGATCAAGGGGGAGAGTGTGATCTTCAAGATCAAGCAATGCTTTATGGACGAGATTGTTCTCGTTATACAGAAAATAAACGTGCTGTAGAAGATAAATATATTGGACCTCTTGTCAAAACTGTTATGACACGGTGTATTCATTGTACACGGTGTGTTCGTTTTACAACGGAAGTTGCAGGTATTTCTGAGCTTGGTTTGATCGGTCGTGGTGAAGATGCTGAAATTACGACGTATCTTGAAAAAGCTATGACATCTGAATTACAGGGAAATGTTATTGATCTTTGTCCAGTGGGAGCTCTAACTTCAAAACCTTATGCGTTTCATGCCCGTCCGTGGGAATTGGTAAAAACGGAATCGATTGATGTGATGGATGCGCTTGGTAGTGCTATCCGTATTGATAGCCGCGGCCGTGAAGTTATGCGGATTATGCCGCGTACGAATGAAGATGTAAATGAGGAATGGATCTCTGATAAAACGCGTTTTATTTGGGATGGATTACGGACTCAGCGGCTTGATAAGCCATATGTACGCAAAGATGGAAAGCTTCAACCTGTCAGTTGGACAGAAGCTTTTGCAAAAATTAAAATGGTAATCTCTAAAATTTTTCCAGAAAAAATTGGAGCCATTGCGGGGGATCTTGCTTCTGTTGAAGAAATGTATGCCCTTAAAGCATTATTGAGTTCTTTGGGCTCAACGCTTTTTGATTGTCGTCAAAGAGGGGGGGCTTTATCGCCAGAGTTTGGGCGCTCGAGTTATATTTTTAATCCTACAATTGTAGGTATTGAACAGGCTGATGCACTGCTTATTGTGGGATCTAATCCACGTCATGAAGCAGCTGTTTTAAATGCGCGTATTTTAAAGCGCCAACGGATGGGCAATTTTCCTATTGCATTAATTGGAGAGAAAGTCGATTTACGTTATCCTTATTCTTACCTTGGATCTGGGAGTGATACATTAACGACACTTATTCGTGGAGAGGATGTTTTTTTTAATGTCTTAAAAGAAGCGAAGAGGCCCCTTATTCTTATCGGAGAGGGAGCGGTTTCAGGAAGTGAAGGTTTATCTGTTTTAAAAAGTCTTGCTAAATTAGCTGATAATATAGGTGCTCTTAGTGAGACATGGAATGGGTTTGGGGTTCTTCATAATGCAGCATCGATTGTTGGAGGGTTGGACATAGGCTTTACTTCTAAGCTTGGGGTTGCAAATATACTTAAAACCTGTGAAGTTCTATTTTTGCTTGGTGCTGATGAAGTAGAATTAGCCAATACAAAAGCTTTTACAGTTTATATTGGGAGCCATGGTGATAATGGTGCACATGCTGCTGACGTTATTTTGCCTGCATCTGCTTACACTGAAAAATCAGGGCTTTATGTGAATACAGAAGGACGTGTTCAAATGACAAATCGGGCTGGTTTTGCTCCAGGTGAAGCAAAAGAAGATTGGGCTATTTTGCGTGCTTTATCGGATATTTTAGGACAAAAGCTCCCTTTTGATTCTCTTTCTCAATTAAGGCAATGCTTGTTTAATGATTATCCACACCTTTGTGCTGTTGATGATATAGTGCCTTCTGATATAAGTGGTCTTAAGGCGCTTGGTTCAAAAATGGTTTCTCTCGAGAGTCAAGCATTTACTTCTATGGTTAAAGATTTTTATTTAACAAATCCGATAGCACGTGCTTCTGCTGTTATGGCTGAATGTTCATCTCTTGCAAAAAACCGTGCTACACAAACAGTAAAGTAAGGGCAAAGGAAAAGGAATAATGATGTATGATTTCTTTATGACTTGGCTGTTGCCATTACTCATTATAATCGGAAAAACACTTCTTCTTTTGGTCGTTCTTTTGGTCTTAGTTGCTTATCTTCTTTATGCAGATAGAAAAATTTGGGCAGCGGTACAATTGCGTCGTGGACCAAACGTTGTTGGACCGTGGGGTTTGTTACAGTCTTTTGCAGATTTAATTAAATTTGTTGTTAAGGAGCCTATTATCCCTGCAGGTGCAAATAAGGGTGTTTTTCTTTTGGCTCCTTTTGTTTCAGCGACACTTGCTTTATCAACTTGGGCTGTTATTCCTGTCAATGAGGGTTGGGAGATTGCAAAGATTAATGTTGGCTTGCTTTATATTTTAGCCATTTCATCTCTTGAAGTTTATGGTGTTATTATGGGGGGATGGGCATCAAATTCAAAATATCCTTTCTTAGGAGCTCTTCGTTCGGCGGCACAAATGGTTTCTTATGAAGTTTCCATTGGTTTTGTGCTTGTGACTGTCATTTTAATAAGTGGTTCGTTAGATCTCACAACAATTGTTTTTAAACAAACGCACGGGCTTGGTACAACTCTTGGTCTTCCTTTTAACAGTTTTCTCGATTGGAATTGGTTGGTCCTTTTTCCAATGTTTATTATATTTTTTATTTCTGCGCTTGCAGAGACAAATCGTCCTCCATTCGATTTGGTGGAAGCAGAATCTGAACTTGTTGCTGGTCATATGGTAGAATATTCTTCAACGCCTTACATGCTCTTCTTTCTAGGTGAATATGTTGCGATTGTTTTAATGTGCGCATTAACAACCATTCTATTTTTAGGCGGTTGGCTGCCTCCCTTAGATGTTTGGTGGCTTAATTGGGTTCCTGGTATCATTTGGTTTGTTTTAAAAGTCTGTTTTGTATTTTTTTGGTTTGCTATGGTTAAAGCATTTGTTCCACGTTATCGCTATGATCAGCTCATGCGGCTTGGTTGGAAGGTTTTTCTTCCTCTCTCACTAGCAATGGTTGTGATAACTGCTGCTTTTTTAAAGTTTACGGATTTCGTTTAAGAGGAGATTTTACGATGTCAGGTTTTATTCAGGCGGCAAAGTCACTTCTTCTATTGGAATTTGTGAGTGCTTTTTTCTTAGCTATGCGTCAATTTTTTTCACCAAAACCCACGATTAATTATCCTTATGAAAAAGGTTTTGTATCTCAGCGTTTTCGTGGTGAGCATGCATTGCGTCGCTATCCAAATGGTGAAGAACGGTGTATTGCTTGTAAATTATGTGAAGCGATTTGTCCTGCTCAAGCGATTACAATTGAAGCTGGGCCACGGCGCAATGATGGTACACGTAGAACTGTCCGTTATGATATAGACATGGTTAAATGTATCTACTGTGGTTTTTGTCAAGAAGCCTGTCCGGTTGAGGCTATTGTCGAAGGTCCAAATTTTGAGTTTGCGACGGAAACACGTGAAGAACTTTATTATGATAAAGAAAAACTTTTATTGAATGGAGATCGCTGGGAGCGAGAAATTGCTCGAAATATATTGATGGATGCGCCTTATCGTTAAGTGTATCGTTAAATGAGGTGTCGGATATTTTTCCGATAAATTGTAATCTGGTATGAAGTTTATACCAATTGTTTGAATAATTAAGGAGAAGCCTATGCTAACAGATCTAGCGGCGGCATTTTTCTATTTGTTTGCTTTTATTATGCTAACAAGTGCAGTTATTGTTATTACAGCACGCAATCCAGTGCATTCTGTTTTGTTTTTAATCCTCGCATTTTTTAATGCAGCAGCTTTGTTTTTACTTGCAGGAGCAGAGTTTTTAGGGCTTATTCTGCTTGTTGTGTATGTTGGAGCTGTCGCTGTTTTATTTTTATTTGTCGTTATGATGCTTGACGTTGATTTTGCTGAGTTAAAGAGTGGAACTCTTCGGTATGCTCCTATTGGAGCTCTTATTGGTGTTATTATCGCTGTAGAATTGATTGTTGTTTTTATGAGTAGCTATTTTTCTCCAGTCTTGAGAACGCATGTTACGCAACCAATGCCAGATTTAGCGCAGCGAACAAATACACAAGCATTAGGTGATATTCTCTATACGGATTATGTTTTCTATTTTCAAATTGCTGGAATGATTTTATTGGTTGCAATGATTGGAGCTATTGTTTTAACACTTCGTCATAAATTAGGAGTAAAGCGGCAATCTATTGCGGAGCAAGTTTCTAGAACGGTAGAAAGTGCCATTGAAATCAAACAAGTTGAATCAGGCAAAGGTATGTAAGGGGGGCTATGCAGATGTATATTGATATTACACATTATCTCACTGTTTCTGCTTTGATGTTTACAATTGGTATTGCTGGAATTTTTCTCAACAGAAAAAATGTGATTATTATCTTGATGTCCATTGAGCTTATATTGCTTTCAGTTAATCTCAATTTTGTTGCATTTTCAGCATTTCTTCATGATCTCGTTGGTCAGGTATTCGCTTTATTTGTCTTAACCGTAGCAGCTGCTGAAGCTGCCATTGGTTTAGCAATTCTGGTCGTTTTTTTCCGTAATCGTGGTTCCATTGCGGTTGAAGATGTTAATGTAATGAAAGGCTAACCAGTGATGTATTATACGATTGTCTTTCTTCCGCTTTTGGGTTTTTTAATTGCTGCACTAGGTGGAAAAACGATAGGAGATCGTGCGAGTGAATTGATAACATGTAGCTTTATGGTTGTTGTTGCCATATTATCGTGGATAGCATTTTTCAGTACTGCACTTGGTCATATTCCAGCGATTGATGTATTGGTATTACATTGGATGACTGTTGGTGACTTAAGCTTTAATTGGGCTTTACATGTTGATGCATTAACAGCTGTCATGCTTATTGTTGTGAATAGTGTTTCGGCATTGGTGCATATTTATTCAATTGGTTATATGCACCATGACCCTTCAAGGTCTCGTTTTTTTTCTTATCTTTCTTTGTTTACATTTATGATGCTTATGTTGGTCACATCCAATAATTTGATTCAGATGTTTTTTGGATGGGAAGGTGTCGGACTTGCTTCTTATTTACTCATTGGTTTTTGGTTTCAGCGCGATTCTGCTAATAAGGCCGCAATGAAAGCTTTTGTAGTTAACCGTGTTGGAGACTTTGGTTTTCTCTTAGGAATCTTTAGTATTTTTGTTTTGTTCCAATCGGTTGATTTTGCCTCTATTTTTGCAAAAGCTGCCGACAAGAGCTTTATACAAAATATGACATTTTTAGATTGGCAATTTGATGGGCAGACGGCAATTACCATTACATGTCTTTTATTATTTATTGGTGCGATGGGAAAATCCGCACAATTTCTTTTACATACTTGGCTGCCTGATGCAATGGAAGGGCCAACCCCTGTATCAGCGCTTATTCATGCCGCTACAATGGTAACGGCTGGTGTTTTTATGATTGCGCGTATGTCGCCAATTTTTGAACTTTCTTCAACTGCTTTGACCGTGATTATTATTGTTGGTGCAACAACAGCGTTTTTTGCAGCAACTGTGGGGTTGGTGCAGAATGATATTAAGCGTGTTATTGCTTATTCTACATGCTCTCAACTTGGTTATATGTTTGTGGCATTAGGTGTTGGAGCTTATGGCGCTGCTGTCTTTCATCTTTTTACGCATGCTTTTTTTAAAGCCTTATTGTTTCTTGGTGCAGGTTCTGTGATTCATGCTGTATCTGATGAACAAGATATGCGAAAAATGGGTGGGTTACGCAAACATATAAAGGTCACCTATTGGATGATGATGGTCGGGACCATTGCCTTGACCGGAGTTGGAATTCCAGGAACACTTTTCGGGACTGCAGGTTTTTTCTCAAAAGATGCGATTATAGAGTCTACTTTTGCATCTCATAATATTGCTTCAGGATATGCTTTTTATCTTCTTGTTTTTGCTGCCTTTTTAACAAGTTTCTATTCATGGCGACTTATCTTTATGACATTCCATGGTAAACCACGGGCAACAGTTGATGTGATGCATCATGTTCATGAATCGCCTCCAGTTATGTTGATTCCACTCTTTCTTTTATCCATTGGAGCAATATTTTCTGGTGTCGTTTTCCAACCTTACTTTTTTGGTGACTTGTATAATGCTTTTTGGAAGGGAGCATTGTTTACAAGCAGCCATAATCATATTCTTCATGATGCTCACCATGTTTTTAATTGGGTAAAATGGTCGCCTTTTATAGCAATGATTCTTGGGTTTATGTTGGCTTATTTATTTTATATTGTGGCTCCCTCTCTTCCCAAGAAAATGGCGCGTATTATGCCAGGAGTGTATCACTTTCTTTACCAAAAGTGGTATTTCGATCAATTATATAACTTTTTATTTGTTCGTCCTACCTTTAGAATTGGTTCTTTTCTTTGGAAAGTGGGAGACGGTAAGATTATTGATGGTCTAGGTCCCAATGGTATTGCAGCGCGTGTTGTTGATATTACAAATAGAGTTGTTCGAATGCAAACAGGCTATCTTTACCACTATGCATTTGCAATGCTTATCGGCGTTGCATTGCTCATTACATGGATGATGATCGGGGGCGTAAACTAATGACCGATTGGCCTATTCTTTCTACGGTTACATTTTTGCCGCTTGTTGGTGTTCTTCTGATTTTGTTTATCAAAGATGATAGTGAAGTAGCACGCCATAATATACGTAATGTCGCATTTTTTACGACTCTATTTGTTTTTATTATTTCTTTAATTATTTGGATAGGATTTGATTCTAGCAACCAAAATTTTCAAATGGTTGAAAAATCCAGTTGGTTAGGGGGTGGTATTAGCTATCATATGGGGGTCGATGGTATTTCTATTCTTTTTGTTGTTCTCTCGGCTTTTCTTTTGCCTTTCTGTATTTTAGCAAGTTGGGAGAATGTTAAAGAGAGATTAAAAGCCTATATGATTGCGTTTCTTCTTCTAGAAGTTGCGATTATTGGTGTTTTTTGTGCTCTTGATGCAATGCTATTCTATGTTTTTTTTGAAGGCAGCCTCATTCCAATGTTTATCATTATAGGTGTATGGGGAGGAGCACGTCGTGTTTATGCAAGTATAAAGTTTTTCTTATATACTTTACTTGGTTCAGTGCTTATGCTGGTTGCTCTTATGGTTATGTATTGGGAGGCTGGGACACTTGATATACCAACTTTACTCAATTATCAGTTTCCTGCTCATATGCAAATATGGTTATGGCTTGCATTTTTTGCTTCTTTCGCAGTTAAAATGCCAATGTGGCCAGTTCATACATGGCTCCCTGATGCTCACGTAGAAGCACCGACAGCGGGTTCTGTTATTTTAGCTGGTGTCTTACTTAAATTAGGTGGGTATGGTTTTCTTCGTTTTTCTTTGCCTATGTTTCCTATCGCTTCAGCAGATTTTGCGCCTTTTGTTTTCACATTATCGCTTATCGCTATTATTTATACATCACTGGTTGCACTTGTTCAAAGTGACATCAAAAAACTTATTGCATATTCCTCAATAGCGCATATGGGATATGTAACGATGGGTATTTTTGCTGCGAATGAACAGGGGATACAAGGGGCTATTTATCAGATGCTATCCCATGGAATTGTTTCAGCAGCATTGTTTCTTTGTGTTGGGGTTATCTATGATCGCTTGCATACACGTGAAATTTCAGCGTTTGGTGGTTTAGTGAATAATATGCCTAAATATGCTGTTGTTTTCTTAATTTTCACTATGGCAAATGTTGGTTTGCCTGGAAGCTCAGGATTTTTGGGTGAATTTTTAACCTTAATAGGTGTTTTTCAAGTAAATAAATTGGTTGTTGTTTTAGCAACAACAGGTGTTATCTTATCGGCAGCCTATGCCCTTTATCTTTATCGGCGTGTGGTTTTTGGTTCCTTGGATAAAGAGAATTTAAAAGTATTAATAGATCTTTCTTTAAGAGAAAAATTCCTCCTTTATCCAATGGTTATTCTTACAATATTCTTTGGTATCTATCCAACGCCTATTCTTAAGGCAACGGCGTTTTCCGTAGAAACCCTCATCAATAAACTGCACTAGATAAGGGAAGAATGCACATGCAAACTGAAATAATAGCGCAATTAGTCTTAATTCTTCCAGAGCTTTTAATTGCATTAGGAGCTGTCGTGCTGCTTATGATTGGTGTTTATTCCAATACACGTGCTTCTTTAACAGTGACAGGTTTAGCTATGGCACTTCTTGTGGCAACCATTATTATTCTTATAGTTTTTCCGAAAAATGGTTCATTTCAAACCAATGCGCTCGTTATCGATTCCTTTAGTCGTTATATGAAAATTTTAATGCTTATTGGTGCACTCTTTTCTCTTATCATGTCTGTTGGTTTTGCCAATGCACAAAAGTTTAATATATTTGAGTTTCCAGTACTTGTTCTTTTAGCAACCCTTGGAATGATGTTTATGATTTCAGCGGGTAATATGCTGTCGCTTTATATGGGGTTAGAGCTGCAATCTTTAGCTTTATATGTTTTAGCAGCGATTAATCGTAATAATGTAAAATCTTCTGAAGCCGGTATAAAATACTTTGTTTTAGGAGCATTATCTTCAGGGTTGCTTCTTTATGGTATTTCTTTGCTTTATGGTTTTACCGGTCAAATTGGTTTTCACGAAATTGCTCTTGCTTTAAAGGGCAAAAATGTACAATTGGGGGTCATTTTTGGAATTGTCTTTATTTTAGCTGGTTTGGCTTTCAAAATTTCTGCTGTTCCGTTTCATATGTGGACACCTGATGTTTATGAAGGAGCGCCCACACCGATTACAGCATTTTTTGCTGGTGCCCCTAAAGTTGCTGCAATGGCTTTAATCATCCGTATTATTGTGGTGACCTTTATTCCCCTAGGGCGTGTTGATAACGTGATGCCTGCATGGCAACAAATTTTGGTGTTCATGGCGATTACATCAATGATACTGGGTGCTTTTGCTGCAATCGGTCAGAATAATATTAAGCGCTTAATGGCTTATTCGTCGATCAGTCATATGGGTTATGCACTTGTTGGTTTATCTGCTGGAGATATGCTTGGGATAAAAAGCGTTATCCTTTATATGACTATTTATCTTGGAATGACGCTTGGTTCATTTGCCTTTATTCTTGGAATGCGCTCTCAGAATGGAAATGTTGAAAATATTTATGATCTTTCAGGGTTAGCAAAGACGAATCCGTTTATGGCTGTTGTGATGACAATACAGCTTTTTTCTTTAGCAAGCATACCTCCTATGGCTGGTTTTTTTGGAAAGTGGTATACATTTTCTGCTGCTGTCCACGCTGGACTTACGCCACTTGCTGTCGTTGGGATGATAGCGTCTGTCGTTGGGGCTTTTTACTATTTGAGAGTCATTAAAATTATGTGGTTTGATGATGCAAAAGCGCATTTTGTTGCTTTATCGAAAGAGCTTCAATTTTGTCTTGGTCTTTCTGTATTCTTTATTTTATTTTACGCGCTTTTTGGAGTTTGGTTCGCTGAGCTAGCAGAAAAAGCAGCAACAGCATTGTTTTAATGAATATGGTTTATACTTTATCAGATTTTGCACAAAAACAGGGATACACTGTTGAAGCGTACGATAGTGTTGATTCAACAAATCTCATTGCGCAACGAAAAGCGCAAACTGGTCATCAAGGTAATCTTTGGATTGTTGCACAAGAACAATCACAGGGAAGAGCAAGAAGAGGGAGGACTTGGTCTAGTCCAAAAGGGAACCTTTATTCTAGTCTTTTATTAATTGATGATATTGTTCATCAAACTGCGGCTCAACTTGGTTTTGTTGCTGGAGTAAGTGTGGCAGAGGCAATAAAACAATTGATAAAAGAGGAAAAGCAGACAAACAATATTGTGAGCTTAAAATGGCCAAACGATATTTTGCTCAGAGGAGAAAAAAGCTCTGGAGTTTTGCTTGAGATTTTAAAATTGTCATCACAACAATATGCCTTGGTTATTGGTATTGGAATAAATGTGAAATATAATTATGAAGATGCACCCTATTCCACTTCAAGCTTAAAGAATATCGGTTTGCGTATTGATGCAGAACAATTATTTACGGTTTTGACGGAGTGTTTTTCTAAAAATTACCTTCTTTGGAAACAGCCAAAAGGATGTGAAATAATCCGAAAAAAATGGCTTTTATATTCCGCTCATCTTGGGAAACATGTCAAAGTGGTGAATGATGAAAAAGTCATTGAGGGTATTTTTGATGGTCTTGATAGTGATTTTAACTGCATCATAAAGCAAAAAGACGGTCAGACAGCCATTATAACAGCTGGGGATGTTCATTTTGGTTTGGCTGATTCTGTTAATGCAGGCCGTTATTGAAAAATTATTTTATCATCAAATACCTTAATGATTTGGGAGATGTTTATGGTTGCAGCCAATAGATGTGAATTTGTTTTTTTACCTCTGGGAGGTGTAGGTGAAATAGGGATGAATTTAGCTGCTTACGGATTTGGTCCCCAATATCTTCGTGAATGGCTGCTGGTTGATATGGGGATTAGTTTTGCTGGTTCTGAATTACCAGGTGTCGATCTTGTTTTGCCTGATATTCGTTTTCTAGAAAGTGAAAAACACAATATACGGGGTCTTGTTTTAACACATGCACATGAAGATCATTATGGGGCCGTTCTTGATTTATGTCCAAAGTTACAAGTGCCGATTTACTGTACGCCTTTTACGGCAGGATTATTGGAAACTAAAAAACAATTAGATTTTGAATCTCAAAAAATTTTACTCAATATTTTTCAAGCTGGTGATTGTTTTCAGGTAGGTTCCTTTGCTGTAGAGGCTATAGCCGTTAACCATTCAATACCAGAATCTGTATCTTTAGCAATTACAACTTCTTTGGGGACTGTGATTCATACTGGTGATTGGAAAATTGATCATACCCCTTCACTCGGGGCTGTAACTGATGAAAAAAGATTTCGTGCTTTAGGCAAAAAAGGTATTTTAGCATTACTTTGTGATTCTACAAATGCATGTCGGGATGGTATATCTCCTTCAGAACAGCAAGTTCAAGCCAGTCTTTCAGAGATTATTTCTAAAGCTGAAGGGCGCGTTGCGATAGCAACTTTTTCTTCTAATATTGGTCGGATACGTTCTATTGCTCTTGCAGCTGAAGCTGCTGGACGTAAGGTGCTTGTCATTGGGCGTTCCCTTAAGCGAAGTATTATGGTTGCACAAGAGCTTGGTTATATGAATGGTTTAGCACCATTTGTAACGGAAGATGATTATGGCTACATCTCGCGAAAAGATCTTGTTTTAATTGTCACAGGGAGCCAAGGTGAGCCATGTGCTGCTTTGGCTAAACTGTCACGTGATGGAATGAAAAATATTGCACTTTCCACTGGTGATACCGTTATTTATTCATCACGAAGTATTCCAGGAAACGAAAAAGCGATTATTGAGGTACAAAATCGTTTCATTGATTTGGGTATTAAAATTATTACGAATGAAGATGCACTTGTTCATGTTTCAGGTCATCCCCGTCGTTCAGAACTTTTACAGATGTATGATTGGATAAAGCCACAAATACTTGTCCCTGTACATGGGGAAGCAATGCATCTTAAGGCTCAGGCAACTTTAGCACGTCAAGCGGGTATTAAAACTGTTATGGATATCAGAAATGGCCATATGTTACGTCTTGCACCAGAGCCTGTAGAAGTTATTGATCAAGTTCCTGTTGGCCGCATCTATAAGGATGGTTGCCTAATTGGAGATGAAGATGAATTAGGGATTCGTGAACGCCGCAAACTAAGTTATGCTGGTCATGTTACTATTTCTCTCCATATAAATAGTAAGCATGAATTATTAGGGGATATAGGTCTAACAACATTCGGGTTACCTGAAAGTAATGGAAAGGGGGAAAGTTTAAAAGATATTCTTTTAAATATCGTAGAAAATACAGTTTATAATATCCCACGCATGAAACAGAAAAATAATGAACTTATTCGAGAGGCAACACGACGTGCAGTAAGAGCGGCTGTTCATGAAATTTGGCAAAAAAAACCTATCTGTACAGTTTTTTTACATCGGTCAAAATAAAAGAACTTTCCTATTACGTTATTTAAAAAGAGAAGAGCATTTTTATTTTATTGCTAAATAAGAAAAATAGAGAATAAAGCACAATAAATTTTTAAATGATAAGATCGTTATATTTGCAAGTATTCAGAATGCGGCTATAGATGAATAGAGGGTGTGATAAATTGTTCCGATATGATAGATCTGATTAGGAGTTAATTATTTCAATGCGTCTTTCTCAATATTTCCTTCCACTTTTAAAAGAGAATCCTAAAGAAGCAGAAATTGTTTCTCATCGCTTCATGTTGCGCGCTGGAATGATTCGACAACAAACATCAGGGATTTATTCTTGGCTTCCTTTGGGAAAAAAAGTGCTTGATAAAGTTTGTAAAATTATTCGTGAAGAGCAAGAACGTGCGGGTGCAATAGAAATATTGATGCCTACAATTCAGTCTGCTGATCTTTGGCGTGAAAGCGGTCGTTATGATGATTATGGTTTGGAAATGCTCCGCATTAAAGATCGTCAAAAGCGTGATTTACTTTATGGTCCAACCAATGAAGAGATGGTAACAGATATTTTTCGCTCTTATGTTCGTTCTTATAAAGATCTTCCGCTTAATTTATATCATATTCAATGGAAATTTCGTGATGAAATTCGTCCACGTTTTGGTGTGATGCGAGCACGAGAATTTTTAATGAAAGATGCTTATTCTTTTGATCTTGATTATGAAGGCTCTGAAACATCTTATAATCGTATGTTTGTTGCTTATTTACGCACTTTTTCTCGCCTTGGCTTAAAAGCAATTCCTATGCGTGCAGATACAGGTCCAATAGGGGGGGAACTCAGTCATGAATTTATCATTTTGGCTGAAACAGGAGAGAGTGCTATCTTCTGTGATAAACAATTTCTTGAACTTACCGTTCCTGATAGTTCAATCGATTTTAGTGATAAAGCTGTTTTAGATGATATTGTTAAGCAATGGACATTTTTTTATGCAGCAACGGAAGAAATGCATAATGAAGAGGAGTGGGCTAAAGTTTCTGATCATAATCGTCTTTCAGCGCGTGGTATTGAAGTAGGGCATATTTTCCACTTTGGTACTAAATATTCTGCTCCAATGGGAGCAAAAGTTATGGGACAAGATGGAAAAGAGTATGTGGTCTCTATGGGATCTTATGGTATTGGGCCTTCGCGTCTTGTTGCGGCCGCTATTGAGGCTTCTCATGATGAAAATGGTATTATTTGGCCAAAGTCGATGGCACCGTTTGATTTTGGGATTATCAATATGAAGCCCGATGATGAAAAATGCACACAGGCATGTGAGTTTCTCTATCAGGGATTAAAGAAGGTTGGTTTTGATCCGTTATTAGATGATAGAAATGAACGCCCTGGATCAAAATTTGCAACAATGGATTTGATTGGTTTGCCAACACAAATCATTGTTGGTCCTAACAGTATTGCACAAAATGAAGTTGAAATTAAAGATCGAAAAACAGGAATAAAAAAATCTCTAAAGGTTGAAGATGTGCTCAGCCAACTTTCTATAATTTAATAGGAAATATTATGAAGAGGCTGAAAAACAAATGCTTTTCATCGTATGAGTGGATGATCGCTTTTCGTTATATGATTCCCAATAAAAAACATGTCGTTGCATCTGTTATTTCAATTATTTCTCTTATTGGGATTATGTTGGGCGTATTTGCTCTGGTTGTTGTTATGGCGGTGATGAATGGCTTTCGTACAGAACTTCTCAATCGTATTCTTGGTATGAATGGGCATCTTATTATTCAAACAGTTGATTCTGGTTTTTCTGATTATAAGACTCTTATTTCTTCTTTAGAAACTACAAATGGTGTGAAGTTTGCTTTACCTGTTATTGAAGGTCAAGCGCTTGTTCAAGGTGAAGTTCAAGGTGGCTCTGGCGCGTTAGTTCGTGGTATGCGCAAACAAGATCTAGAAAAGCTTAAAACAGTCTCTCAAAACATTAAATTAGGATCGATTTCTCGGTTTGATCAAGAAGAAGGTGTTGCAATTGGAAGTGGCTTAGCAGAAAAATTAGGACTGACAGTTGGAAGAGATATTCGTATTATTACTCCAGATGGTGATGAGACTCCTTTTGGCGTTACCCCACGTGTGAAAGCTTATAAAGTCGTTGCTATTTTTGAAGTTGGTATGTCTGAATATGATTCAATATTTATCTTTATGCCTCTCCATGAAGCACAAATGTTTTTTAATTTGGGAGATAAGGTTCAGTCTTTGGAATTATTTCTAAATGATCCTGATGCTGTTGATCAAATAAAACCTGTTGTAGAAAAAGTAGTTGAACAACAGGTCTATTTAATTGATTGGCGTACACGCAATCAGGCTTTTTTTTCAGCCTTACAGATTGAACGAAATGTTATGTTTTTCATTCTTTCTCTGATCGTTCTTGTTGCTGCTTTAAATATTATTTCAGGGCTGATTATGCTTGTAAAAGATAAAAGTCATGATATTGCAATTTTACGCACGATGGGGGCTCAACAGAGTGCGATTTTGCGTATATTTATCATTACAGGAATGATGATTGGTTTTATTGGAACTATATTGGGTTTAGTTTTAGGTGTTATCGCGACCGCGAATATTAATCATATCCAAGATTTTATATCTTGGTTATTTAATGTCGACGTTTTTAATCCTCAACTTTATTTTTTAACAAAATTGCCTGCACAAATTGAGTGGAAACAGACCATCTTGGTTGCTATGATGGCTTTATTCTTGTCGTTTCTTGCTGCTCTCATTCCGGCATGGCGTGCTGCTAAGCTAGATCCCGTACAAGCTTTGAGGTATGAATAATGACAGCTATTTTAGAGCTTGTAGAGATTGAAAGACACTTTTTCGAGAGTCATAAGCCACTCATTGTTTTAGATAAAGCGAATTTTATTCTTAATCGTGGAGAGCTTGTCGCACTTGTTGCACCATCTGGTGCTGGAAAATCAACACTTCTTCATATTGCTGGATTATTAGAAAAACCAACAGCTGGTGATGTGATGTTACGGGGTGTTTCTTGTGCAAAGCGCTCTGATAGTGAGCGAACAGCTATAAGACGAAATGATATTGGTTTTGTTTATCAATTTCATCATTTACTTCCAGAGTTTACGGCGTTAGAAAATGTCATGATACCCCAAATGATAGCAGGATTAAAAAAATCTATAGCAGAAGATCGTGCGCGCAAATTATTGACGTATCTGCGTGTTTCTCATCGTGCGAACCATCGTCCCTCAGAGTTATCGGGAGGAGAACAACAACGTGTTGCTATTGCACGTGCAGTAGCAAATGGCCCTTCGGTTCTTTTGGCTGATGAACCTACAGGAAATCTTGATCCAGTAACTTCAGCTTATGTCTTTCAAGCTTTATCTATCCTTGTTCGTCAGTCTGGTCTTTCTGCTCTTATTGCAACACATAATTACGCTTTGGCTAAGCAAATGCATCGTCGAATTACACTTAAAGAACAAAAGATTATAGAACTTCCTTAAAGCAAGGTAAAAATTTTATACGACTAATTGAATAGTTTATATTACTTTATTCAAGGAGATTTTTTATGACAGTTTTTGTCGTTGACAAAAATCAATTAGATGCTCGTCGTCGTCGATTGATTTTTCGTGCATGGCATCGCGGTATTCGTGAAATGGATCTCATTTTTGGACATTATGTCGATGCTCATATTACTGGGATGAATGATAGAACGCTCTCTGAGCTTGAGTATATTATGTCTTTTGATGATCGTGATTTACTCACATGGATTACTGGAGAAATTTTGCCCCCCTCTGAAGTTGATAGTCCACTTTTCCGTGATATTGCCAATTATCGTACTTGCTTAAGTTATTAATCCCGATGCCTATATTAAAAAAAATTGTTATTCCCAAAAATAATTCTGTTCGTATGATTTTAGATGGCGTTACTGATGGATTTGAAGCCTTTGCGCTTGCTAAATTAAGTTCAGAAATTGCACAAGGTAAACCGCTCATCTATGTTGTCCGTGACGGAACAAAAATTGCGCATTTACAACAAGTTTTAAATTTTATTGAACCCAATTTACCCGTACTTCAATTTCCTGCATGGGATTGTTTGCCTTATGATCGCGTATCACCAGGAATTGCTGTTATGGCACGTCGACTATCAACATTGGCACACATAGCAAATTTACGAAAAGATCCATATTCTGCAATTATATTAACAACAGCAAATGCAATTATGCAAAAGTTGCCTCCTCGTGAAATGATAGAAGCTCAGCTTATTCACGCACGTGTTGGCCAGCGCAATAACATGGGAAATCTTATTCAATTTCTAGAAACCAATGGTTTTGAACGCGTTACGGTTGTCCGTGATGTTGGTGAGTTTGCTGTAAGAGGAGGAATACTTGATATCTTTTCTCCGATGGATGTTGAACCTTTACGCCTTGATTTTTTTGGAGATACCCTAGAAAGTATCCGCGTATTTGATCCAGAAAGTCAAAGGACAACAGGCCAAAAAACTGAACTTTTATTACAGGCAATGAGTGAGGTTGTTCTTACACCAGAACGCATCAGTCGTTTTAAAAGCAATTATACCCGTACATTTGGTGTATCACAAAAAAATAACATGCTTTATGAAGCAATTTCTCAAGGTCGGCGTTTTGCCGGTATGGAACATTGGCTTCCATTTTTTTATGAAAACCTTGATAGCTTTTTTGATCATTGTGGCAACTTACCGATAGTTTTTGAGCATCTCATAGAAGAAGTCTTCATTGAGCGCTATCGTCTTATTGAAGACTATTATAATGCGCGCAAAGAGCGCGAAAGTGATGAAAAAAATTCTACTTCTTATCATCCAATAGATCCTAGTCTTTTTTATTTAACGCCAGAGCGTGTTTTGAAAGATGCGCAACAATCTTCACAGCGTATTGATTTTTCGCCTTTTAATGTTCCACAAAGTTTGGAACAAACTGTTATTCACACCAATGTTAAACAAGGATATGATTTTGTAAAAGAGCGTAATACGCAGGAAAAAAATGTTTTTTCAAGTGTTATTGATCATATCGCATCTTTACGCACTGCTGGTAAAAAAGTGCTTTTAGCGTGTTGGAGTGAAGGATCTCTCAATCGTTTGTTACAAGTTCTCGATGAGCATGGATTGAAAAAAATAGATGTTGCAAAATCTTTGCAAACTGTCAAAGCAACACCTCGGGATCGCATATTAGCAGCTGTTATCATGATAGAACATGGTTTTGTGGCTGAAGATTTAGCTATTATAGCAGAGCAAGATATCCTTGGCGATCGTTTTATAAGATCGCCAAAGCGGCGTAAGAATAATACAAATTTTATTTCTGAAATTTCTGCTTTAAATTCTGGTGATATTATTGTGCATATCGACCACGGTATTGGCCAATTTGTTGGTCTTAAAACCATCAGAACCACTGGAATTTTACGAGACTGCCTTGAAATTAGATATGCTGGAGGTGATTTACTCTTTTTACCTGTTGAAAATATTGAGCTTCTCTCACGTTATGGCTCAGAAGGAACAGAGGTAACTTTAGATAAATTAGGAGGTGTTGCTTGGCAAGCACGTAAAGCTCGGCTTAAAAAACATTTATTGGAAATGGCAGGGCAATTAATCCGTATAGCTGCAGAGCGTATGACTCGTGCTGCGCCTGCTTTACTTCCACCAATTGGACCATTTGATGAGTTTGTTGCTTGCTTTCCCTATGAAGAAACGGAAGATCAAATGAATGCAATTGATGCTGTTTTGGACGATCTAGCCTCAGGCAAGCCGATGGATCGCTTGATATGCGGTGATGTTGGTTTTGGAAAAACTGAAGTAGCCATTCGAAGTGCTTTTGTTGCAGCATTAAATGGATATCAGGTTGCTGTTGTTGTACCGACAACTTTGCTTTCACGTCAACATTACAAAACATTTATTTCGCGTTTTCAAGGATTACCGGTTAAAATTGGACATGCTTCGAGGCTTGTAAAAGCGAAAGAACTTGCACGAGTAAAAAAAGGTGTTTCAGATGGTACAATCGATATTGTCATTGGAACCCATGCATTATTAAGTGGTGCAGTTAATTTTTTACGGTTAGGTCTTCTTATCATTGATGAGGAACAGCATTTTGGTGTCAAACACAAAGAGCGTTTAAAAGAGCTTAAAAGTGATATTCATGTTCTCACACTTTCAGCAACTCCCATACCACGCACTTTAGGGTTAGCTTTATCGGGTGTACGTGAACTTTCATTGATAACAACCCCCCCCATTGATAGAATGGCGGTTCGTACTTTTATTTCACCCTTTGATGCACTTGTTATACGAGAGACCCTGCTTCGAGAATATTATCGTGGTGGACAAAGTTTCTATGTTTGTCCTCGTATTTCTGATCTGGCTTTTGTAGAAGAATATCTCAAAACACATGTGCCAGAACTGAAATTCGTTGTGGCTCATGGACAAATGCCGGCTGGACAACTTGATGATATCATGAATGCATTTTATGATGGACAATATGATGTGCTGCTCTCAACAACCATTATTGAATCAGGTCTTGATATTCCAACAGCCAATACCCTAATTGTGCATCGTGCTGAGATGTTTGGTCTTTCTGCCCTTTATCAGTTACGTGGTAGGGTAGGACGTTCAAAACAACGTGCGTATGCTCTCTTTACATTTCCTGCTGGTAAAGTTTTAACAACTGCTGCTGATCGCCGTCTTAAAGTGTTACAATCTCTTGACACCTTAGGGGCCGGTTTTCAATTGGCAAGCCATGACATGGATATCCGCGGTTCAGGCAATTTTTTAGGTGAAGAGCAATCGGGGCATATCAAAGAAGTTGGATTTGAACTCTATCAAAAAATGCTTGAAGAAGCTGTTGCTGAATTAAAAGATGGAGAGCTAAATGAAGATAAGCAATGGTCACCTCAAATTTCCCTTGGTACAACAGTGATGATACCAGAAAGTTTCGTGCCTGACTTATCATTACGTATGGGACTTTATCGTCGTTTAACAGAACTTGATGGTTTAGAACAAATTGATGAATTTGCAGCGGAGTTAATTGATCGCTTTGGTCCTTTGCCCCTTGAGGTTCAACATCTTCTTAAAGTCTTTCATATTAAAACATTGTGTCGAAAAGCACATGTAGAGAAATTAGATGTTGGACCAAAGGGGATTGTCATACAGTTTCGTAATAACTATTTCGCAAATAGTGTTGCTCTTGTTCAGTGGGTGGGAAAACAAGGTTCAATGGCAAAAATTCGACCAGACCAAAGTATTGCTCTTATTCGTGATTGGTCCTCAGCGGATGAAAGGCTTGTTGGAGCAGCGAATATTATGACACAGCTTGTCGAAATGGCAGAATAACATTCTGTTTAAAAAATTTCTTTATTGTTTCAGAACTGTTACTCATTTTTATAAAATCATTCTGAATAAAATTTAAGTTTATAATAAAGAGCCATTATATATTTATTTTGTTTTTATTATATACGTATTGATACAATGAAGGAAATAGATTAGACGGTTTAACCGCATTAAATAGCACTTTCAATATAATAAGCTAATAAGCTCCTGTAAATTTTTTAGAAAGAATTTAGGTAAAGATAGCATGCTTTCTTCATTACAAAAGTGTCTAACTATCGTTTTTTTGTTACTCACTTTAATATATGGCGTAAAAAACGCTTATGCTGAGTTATCTTCTGATGAACAATACCAACATTTAAAAAACAAAAGAAAGAATATTAAAGAGAGCATACAATTTATTGAAGAAAGTATATCTCATTTGGATATTTGGAAAAAAAATATTTCTAAAGCAGAATACTATGAGCGTTTACAGGAACGGAATAAGTTATATAAAAAACTGAAAACTCTGAAGGATGAATATTATAATCTTGGTTCGAAATTACAGGATCTAGCTGAAAAAAAACAAAAAATTATCTCTAGAATACATATAGCGAGAGAGTATGAAGTAGGGGAGTATGAAGAAAAGTTGATTAAAGCAAAAGATTATTTAAAAAAAACTCAAACGTTTAATGAATGGGGAATGAATGAGAAAAGTGGAGGTGATGATGAGATAATGAAAAATTATCTCATATTTATTATTGCTTGCAATACGTTAGCGGATATATTGCAAAGTGATATAGGTGCTATTTTGCGCAAAGATTTTGATTGGAAAGATAAAGATTTTAGTTGGGCTAAAGGCGCAAATAATTCAATAAGTCCTAGTTTAGTCAGGGATATTAAAGAATTATTAACAGATGGCTCTTATAGTTATGAAAAACAAATATTTGACGATATAAAAAATAGTCTTACAGAAGATAATTGGTTTGTAAAAAGTGCACCTAAGCTTTGTAATACCATTAAAGAAGTACATAATATAATGCTTCCAAACAAGAAAAAGAATATTATAGATCGTATACGTTTTCATGTTGAAGAATTATTCAATTAAAAATTTACTCATATAAATACAGAGAAATTAATATTATATACTAAATAATAGTTAAAATATATTTTAATTTTTTGTTTTTAATTATTATTTATAATAAAGTAATTTTATGCACATAAGATATTATCTATTGTTCTTATCATATAAGATTTAATATATTATTAAATAATAAAATCATATATCTTTTTTATGTTTTCTTTTTATGCATAATTTTTTGTGCTTGTAGTTTTTTATTTTTATCTGTTTAATTATTTTAATGACGATACATCTCATATCATAAATCTTGTTTCATTAATACGATAAGAGAAATATTTTATAGTTCTAAGTTGTGTTATATAGAGAAACAAAATGATATTTTTAATTCATTTTTTTCTTAAAACTTAAATCATTAACGATTTATATCTTTGATATTGTGAAAGATGAAAAGAATTTATCATTTTAGTAGATTCTTTATTTAAGAAATAACTTAAAATAAATTGATAAAAGCTACATTTTTTATTCACGTTATAAAGCTGAGAGATGATATTTGTACAGAGATGCAATAATAGATGTATAATATATGAGCATAAATTTATTATGGCTTTGGGCACGTGAGATGATTCATAGGGGGGGTCCTTTGTTCAGTAGTTTTATCTATAAAACTAACTCCGCTTGTGATGTACAAGTGGATAAATTTTATTGATTCAATATAAGAGAGGTTTGCGCTATTAGGATCTTTCATACAATATAGAAATAGAAAAAAGATAAATTATTATTATAAATTAATATGTTATTATATTTTAAGAAAGTTTATTATAAATAAAATATTTTCAGCAGTTATAGATTTTCTCCCTAAGAAAATGTGTTGTTTAATTAAGAAAAAAGCACTTCTTTAGTAGCGTATTTTTAAACTAAACTGTTTAGTTAAACGCTATGGAATATAAAATTTTTATTACAAAAGCGTATCACCATTATTTTGTAAACAAGGGCAGAAAATTGTTCATTAGCAAAAAGCTCTCTTACAATTATGCAGAAATTTTAGACAATCAGTGGTTTTAATTCATTAAATGTTTCAATAATATCGTAGATGATTTTGTTTTTGTGTATCACACGAGGCACATAAGGAAAACAGTAAAATTTATCTGATATTTTGGAGCTTCATGCATTACAACACCTGTTGCTAAGGTTCTATAAGCTTAACATGAAGAGTAATAAATGTAAAAATTTTAATTAGTAAATTTTTTAGAGTAGTATCAGAGTTTATTTTAATTAATATTGCAATATTGATTCGTTTGTGTAATCTTAGTTTAAATGCACAGAGGTGTTTTATGGATAGATTGCATCAAATACCAATGTGATGAAGAGGGGAAATGATATGAGTGTATAAAAATTAGAATGGCTCGTCGTATTTTTTCTCTAAATTTGACTTTTTTTTTTATATTGAAGTAATTTTTTTATATTGAAGTAAAAATAGTAAAATTAATTGTTATTTCATTATAATTTAATAAATTAAGTTGGAATTATATTTAATATTTTTTTGAAGTTACTTAAGAGCGCGTTGAAAGGATTAACTTAATCATGTCGCATAAAAATGTTTATTCTGCTGTTTCAGTATTAGTTGGAGCCGCTGCCCTTTTTCTTATAGCTGGTATTTCTGCAAATGCGCAAACTTTATCACAAGGTTGGTACAAAGTTTGCAGTAAGCAGCATGATGTTGATATTTGTAATACAATGAATACTGTATTATCGAATACGGGACAACCTTTAACGGCTTTTAATCTTGTTGAAATAAAAGGGAAGCAAAATGAGAAACGTATAGGTATTCAAGTACCTACAGGTCGTTTTTTGCCAGAAGGTGTTCACATTAAAATTGGTGACGAGTTCTCTAAAAAAATTCCTTATATTATTTGTAATGGACCAAGTTGTATTGCTAATGATGTCTTAGATGATAAGCTTATAGCAGCTATGAAAAGTGGTACAAAAATGGTTGTAACCACAGTTAATTTCCGTGGTTCAGCTAATCCTATTGAATTTTCTCTTAATGGGTTTACAGCAGCCTATACCGGTCCTGGTATGGAGGAAAAAGATTTCCAACAAGAACAAATAAAGCTGCAGCAAGCTATTCAATCAAAGCAAAAAGAAATTGAAGAGCGTATGCGGGCTGAGCAAGAAAAAGCGAAACAAAAGTAATAAAACCACACCATAAAAGTTGGTCAAAACGTTTTCTATAATTGTTTATTTGAACCGCCACAGTTTTCTGTGGCGGTTTTTTTTAATCCTTAATTTTTCGAAAGAATTCTGCGTTTCCACCAACCAATACGTTCAGTTTTGGAAGAATCATTAGGCGTTGATGAAATAACAACGGGTTGATTAATTGTTTCTTCAATTTGGGAAGGAGAGGTTTCGATAACTTTCTCCATCTCGATTACAGTTTCTTGCTCTAATATTTTTTGTATTTGCGTTGTCTCTTTAGAAGATGATTTTTTACGTGTTCCACGTGTTGATTTTTTACTCTTTTCAAGAGCTTTATTTTCTACCTCATGAATAACTTTGTCTGCTTTTTTTGTTTTAGTTTTACGCACCGGACTGGTTGTAGGTTTTTCTTCAAGAGATTTTTGTTCTGCAATATTTTGATCATTCTCTAAAGAAAGTTGATTTTGTACTACTTTTGAAGAACGTTTTTTAGGTTTAATACTTGTATCATTTTTTTCAGATTCACTCTGTTGTTGTATATCTAGAGCTTGTGTATTATTTTTTGTTTCTTCAAGTTCAAAAGATTTAGCAGGTGAAACACGACGTTTGCGATGCGCTGCTTTAATTTCTGCTAAAGCTTGCTTAGCAAAATCTCCCACTGGTTCTGCATAAGGAACGCGAATCTGATGAAAATTATTATCTTGATTGCGTCGACCACCACGACGTCCTCGACGACGTCCTCGACGATAAGAATCATCATTCAAAGTATCTTCTTTTTTATGAACGTTGGAGAGAGAATGATCAGTAATTTCACCGTGACGATTTTTGCGCCTACGCTTTTGGTTTGTTTCAATGGGAGAAGGATTTTCAATAGATTCACTCTTTATGAAAACAGAATCTTCAATTTCTTGCTCATTGGCATCTTCCAATGAAGATCGAGAAATGCTCTCTGCTATTGAGCCTTTAGAAATAACAAGATGTTGCGTTCCAATACTATCATCTGCTTCAATACTAATATTAAGTTTAAAGCGATCTTCTAAATTAACAAGAATATTGCGTTTATGATTTAATACATAAAGCGCTGTTGCTACGGGGGTGCGCACGATAATATTATGTTGCGAATTATGAAGAAGATATTCTTCAATTGAGCGCATGACATGTAACGCAATTGATGATTCAGAACGTATATTTCCTGTTCCTGCGCAATGTGGGCAGGGCTGTGTCGTACTTTCTAAAACCGATATGCGAATACGTTGACGACTCATTTCTAAAAGGCCGAAGTGTGAAATATGACCTACTTGAATACGAGCACGATCGTTTTTTAAACAATCTTTTAATTTTTTTTCGACCAGCTTCACATTGCGTTCTTCAAGCATATCAATAAAATCAATCACAATTAAACCAGCAAGGTCACGCAAGCGTAATTGACGCGCTACTTCTTCAGCAGCTTCAAGGTTAGTTTGTAAGGCTGTCTTTTCGACAGAGAATTCTTTCGTAGAGCGGCCAGAATTTACGTCAATAGCAACAAGTGCTTCTGTTTGATTAATAACAAGATAACCACCAGATTTTAAAGAAACCTGTGGTTGCAACATTTTATCAAGTTGAATTTCAATATTATTTCTTGCAAAAATGGGCGTAGGATCACGGTAAGGTTGCACAACTTTTGCATGACTTGGCATGAGCATACGCATAAAGTCTTTCGCTTCACGATATCCTTGGTCTCCAGAGACAAGAATTTCACTAATGTTCTTATTATAAAGATCTCGTATAGAACGCTTGATGAGATTGCTTTCTTCATGGACAAGGCATGGTGCCGTTGACTCGAGTGTCAAAGTGCGAATAGTATCCCATAACCGCATAAGATATTCATAATCACGTTTAATTTCAGCTTTTGTTCTATTGGCACCAGCGGTTCGTAAGATAACGCCCATACCTTTTGGAACGGCTAATTCTTTTACGATTTCTTTAAGACGCTTACGGTCTTGTACGTTCGTAATTTTTCGTGAAATACCACCACCACGTGCTGTGTTGGGCATTAGAACAGAGTAACGACCAGCTAGAGATAGATATGTTGTAAGGGCAGCACCTTTATTACCACGCTCTTCTTTGATAACTTGTACCAACAAAATTTGACGTCGTTTAATGACTTCTTGAATTTTATACTGGCGCCCTTGTTTTCTTTGATAAATCGGGAGCTCTTCACGGATGTCCTCAGCACCGACCATTTCAATCTCATCATAAGAGATATTGGCATTTAATGCTTCTTCTGTATTATCAATTATTATCGCTTCAGATGTGATATCATTTTCAATATCGGCTGCTATAACATTGTTTTTTTCACTTTTTTTTGTTCTTCTGGAGCGTTTTTTATTTTTAGTTGCTTCTTCCGTAAAGGTATCTACAGAATTTTCTCCTACAGCTTCTTTTTCTTCTTCTTCAAGAAGAGCAAGGCGATCAGCAATAGGAATTTGATAATAATCAGGATGAATTTCAGAAAATGTTAAAAAACCATGTCGGTTTCCACCATATTCAACAAAAGCCGCTTGGAGAGACGGTTCTACACGCGTAATACGTGCGAGATAAATATTCCCCTTGAGCTGTTTTCTATGTTCTGATTCAAAATCAAGTTCTTCAATTTTGTTGCCGTGAACAACAACAACACGTGTTTCCTCCGGATGGGAGGCATCTATAAGCATTTTGTTTGACATAAGTTAATATCCTGAAGGCGACATGCACAATTTTATTCAAACGAATGCCATAACTATTCGTAAACATAAAAGGCTGTCTGCCATAAAAGGGAGGTACCAGAAAAACAGGACGAAACACCACGTGCAAAGGCATGACTGCATTTACACCATTTCTCATCATTATTTCCATCTGTTTTTTATGACTCATATTTTCTTAAAAGTCTCCGGTAAAATAATCTTTAAAACAGTTCGGATATCCGAACCAACGAATCTTAAGTAATGCAATCCTAATGTTACAACATAGAAATTTTTCATCCATAAAAAAGTCTCAACGCATAATAGACAAAAAACTTCTAAAGACAACTTAATATGAGTTACAGATAATTTAGATGACTATTATCAGCTAGGAAGCATAAATATTCTTTTATGTTGATATCATGCGTTTGGCAAGTAACAATGTAAATCATGTATAATTATAATATCTTTATGACCTTAATTTCGTTTTGAGGTGTTTATTTAGCTTTTATTGAAAAATAGATAATAAATTGGTGTATCGTTTTATGTAACCAAGATAAATTATTACAAAGGTAATGTAGAGTATTTTGCTTATGATAAGAGTTTTTTTTACCAAAAAGCTGAAAACAGCTTATGGGGATGTTATTGTGCTCGTCACATACTTTTTATTATCTTTTTTGCTACTCCAAACTAGTGTTCAAGCCGCAGATCCTCTGAGACTTATTAATTTTCGAACCATTGGTGATAGTATTCATACGCGTATTATTGCGGTTTTTAATTCAAAACCAAATGTTCGTTTACAGATTTTTGACAGGCCCGCACGTTTGGTTATCAATTTACCTACAATTGACTTTTCGATGCAAAATACGCCTTTAAAGAAACGGAATACATTATCCGTTATGCTTTCAGATGTGCGTTATGCTTTCTCTGACATACAGACTTCACGCATTATTTTGACAAGTAAAACGGCTTTTGTGGTTGAAAAAAATGTCGTAAAAAAATTAAATAATGGTTTATGGCAGTTGCTGATTGATATTCGTAAAAGTACACAAGAAAAATTTGATGAGATATTAAAAAAACAGCAAAGAAGCAATTTTGATACAAAAACACAGTTAATGCCAGCATATAATTTCCGTGTTGTTCTTGATCCTGGTCATGGTGGTATTGATGGCGGTGCACGGGGTGTTACTGGAATTTTAGAAAAAGATGTGACTTTAGACTTTGCGCGTGCATTGCGAGACGAATTACAAAAGGATTCTCATATTACCGTTGCTTTAACACGAGATTCCAATATTTTTTTAAGACTAAGTGAAAGAGTTAAAAAAGCGCAAGAGTTTGATGCTGATCTTTTTATATCTATTCACGCAGATACGATTGATCTACATTCTCTTCGCGGTGCCACAGTGTATACCATATCAGATAAAGCCTCTGATGCCATTGCAAAATCTTTAGCTGAAAATGAAAATAAAGTTGATTTGCTTGATGGTTTGCCTGCAGATGAAACGCTCGAAGTTACAGATATTTTGATGGATCTTACACGACGTGAAACACATACATTTTCGGTTAATTTTGCAAATAGTGTTATTTCAAGTTTATCAAAGAATCATATTAACTTGATTAATAACCCACATCGGTATGCTAATTTTCAAGTTTTAAGAGCTTCAGATATACCCTCAGTCTTGATAGAGATAGGTTATTTATCCAATAAAGAGGATGAAAAGTTATTAAATGATCCTCATTGGAGAAAACAAATGGCAGCCTCTATTGCTCATTCTATTCGTCAATTTGCTGATTATAGGCAGAAAATGATACAGCCTCTTTAAATTTATGAGAAAATAGAGTATCAATATGGGCTTCTAGTGTACCCTGGTATAAATAAAAGATAGAAAACAATTTCTCTTGATCTCAATCTTGTGGTGATATCCACTTGGTGTGTTTGAAGTAACGTATTTTTTCTTTAATTAATTCTTAAGAAAGCGATAGCCGTTTTTATGATGATTTTTTTAAGATATCTTCTTCGTTTTTTTATTGCTATTGGACTTTATGGTGCAATAACGTGGGGTGTTATGACCAGTGGTCAAGCAAATGCACTCCCTGATTATGAAGTTCTTTCACTTTATGAGCCGCCGGTAATGACCCGTGTCCATGCTTCTGATGGCCGTCTTATGGCAGAGTTTGCAACAAAACATCGCCTCTATTTACCGATTCAATCAATACCAAAGCTTGTTATAAATGCTTTCATTTCAGCTGAAGACAAAAACTTTTATCATCATTTTGGTTTAGATCCTGAAGGACTTTCTCGAGCTTTGATCAATAATATTCGTAATATTGGTTCTGGAAGACGTCCAGAGGGGGCATCAACTATAACGCAACAAGTCGCTAAAAACTTCCTTTTAAGTTCAGAAACAACGTTAGAACGTAAATTTAAGGAAGCTATTTTAGCAATGCGTATTGAGAAAACTTATTCAAAAGATCATATTCTCGAACTTTATCTCAATGAAATTTATCTGGGTCGTGGCACTTATGGCATAGCTGCTGCTTCATTGACCTATTTCAATAAATCCGTCAATGACCTGACGCTAGAACAATGTGCTTATTTGGCTGCTCTTCCAAAAGGACCAGCAAATTATGATCCATTTAAGAATACACAACGTGCTATTGATCGGCGTAATTGGGTTATAGACCGGATGATTGCAAATGGATATGTAACGCGTGAACAAGGTGAAAAAGCGAAAGCTAAACCTTTAGGAGCGACAATACGTGGGAGTGATAGCTATGTTTTTGCGGCTGATTATTTTACTGAAGAAGTACGGCGTCGTTTAATACATCGCTATGGGGCTAAAACACTTTATGAAGGTGGGCTTTCCATTCGTACAACGCTTGATCCGCATTTACAACTTATTGCGCGACGTGCTTTGCACGATGGATTAATTAGATTTGATCATGCGCAAGGATGGCGTGGAGCTTATGCGCATATTGATGAGAAAGGTGATTGGGGGACAGAACTTGCAGATATCACAGGGCTAAGTGATGTTCCTGAATGGCGTTTAGCTGTTGTTCTTTCTACTAATCCCAACAAAGTAGAGATTGGTTTACAGCCACAGCGCGAAGCTTCAGGTATATTATCAAAAAAACGGGAAATTGCTGTTTTATCTGAAGCTGATTCAAAATGGGCACTCCATGTTGTAAAAGAGAATGGTTATCGAAAAACTGTTCAGAGCTTATCTCATGTTCTGCAAGTTGGGGATGTCATTTTTGTTGAAAAACTATCCAATACAAACAACACTTATCGTTTACAACAAATTCCAAAGGTTGAAGGTGCAATTGTTGCTATGGAACCTCATACAGGGCGCGTTCTTGCTATGGTGGGAGGATTTTCTTTTGCAGCATCTGAATTCAATCGTGCAACCCAAGCTTATCGCCAACCGGGGTCTGCTTTTAAGCCTTTTGTTTATGCAGCAGCTCTTGATAACGGATATACACCAGCATCCGTTGTTTTAGATGGCCCCATTGAAGTTCGTCAATATAATGGTGAAGTTTGGCAACCCAAAAATTATGGGGGTACCTTTGCAGGACCTTCAACGTTGCGTTATGGTATTGAGCGTTCTCGTAATCTTATGACAATACGGCTTGCCAATGATATGGGAATGCCTCTTGTCGCTGAATATGCAGAACGCTTTGGGATCGTAGATAAATTGCAGCCTTATCTTCCCATGGCTTTAGGGGCTGGCGAAACAACAGTATTACGAATGGTTACAGCTTATTCCGTTATTGCCAATGGCGGACGCTCTATTAAACCTTCTCTGATAGACAGAATTCAAGATCGTTATGGGAAGACAATTTATCGTCATGATGATCGTATTTGCGAAAATTGTAATACGAATTCATGGAATAATCAAAGTGAACCCACATTGATTGATGAGCGAGATCAAGTTCTTGACCCTATGACGGCTTATCAAATTACATCGATGATGGAAGGGGTTGTTCAGCGTGGTACTGCGGCACGTTTACGTTATCTTAATCGACATATTGCTGCTAAAACAGGAACAACCAATGACTCTAAGGATGTCTGGTTTATGGGATTTACTCCTGACATTGTCGTTGGTATTTTTGTCGGTTATGATCAACCAGCTCCGTTAGGATATAATGGAACAGGAAGTTCATTAGCTGCACCTATTTTTGGTGATTTTATGGCAGATGCTCTTAAAGGGAAGCCAGATGTTCCCTTTAAGATGCCAAAAGGTATGATTTTAATGCCAATTAATCGGAAAACAGGAATGCTTGCCGAAAGAGGAGATCAAGATGTCATTATAGAAGCATTTAAACCAGGGACTGGGCCTGCTGATATATATCAAGTTATTGGGAGTACAAATTCTTTTCAAGAAGGTGTTCCTGCAGTAACGACTTCTCCACAAGTCAACAAAGCACTTGAAAGTGGGACAGGTGGGCTGTATTAATCGACAAAATCTCCTTTTGCCATGAGTCATGGTTTTTATCTCTTTTTTACAATGTCGGTTCTATAAATAGAGTGATAGAACTGTACCATTTTCTGATAGCAGCTATTAAATTTGTATAAAATGCTAAGAGATACAAACAAAAAGAGTTTTTAAAAATACGGTGTTAAATTATGCGAGCAGAAATAGAAACATTAGTTGATGAAATCCAGAAAGCAATACAATTGCTAAGGGGGCATCTTTGACTGGGATCAATCACTAAAGCGTCTTGAATATCTTAATCAAAAAGCGGAAGATCCATCATTATGGGATGATGCACAACGAGCACAGGATATGATGCGTGAGCGTCAACGTCTTGATGATTCAATCAATGGTCTTTTATCATTTACAAAAACACTTGAAGAATGCATTGAGCTTATTGCGATGGGCGAAGAAGAAAGTGATGTGGAAATTATCGCTGATGCAGAAAGATCAATACGTAATCTTAAAAATGAGATAGATAAAAGGCAAATTGACGTACTTCTTTCAGGAGAGGCAGATCCGAATGATACCTATTTAGAAGTTCATGCTGGAGCAGGGGGAACAGAAAGCCAAGATTGGGCTTCTATGCTCTTACGTATGTATATGCGATGGGCTGAACAGCATGAAATGAAGGTTGAAATTTTAGAAATTCATGATGGAGAAGAAGCAGGAATAAAGTCAGCGACTATTCTTGTAAAAGGGCATAATGCTTATGGAATGTTAAAAACAGAATCAGGTGTTCATCGCTTAGTGCGGATTTCTCCATTTGATTCGAATGCAAAGCGCCATACCTCTTTTGCAAGCATTTGGGTTTATCCAGTTATTGATGACAATATTGAAGTTGATGTTTCAGAGGCAGATGTGCGTATTGATACATATCGTGCATCTGGAGCAGGAGGACAACATGTTAACACGACAGATTCTGCTGTTCGCATCACACATATAAAAACGGGTATTGTTGTTCAATGTCAAACAGAGCGTTCTCAACATAAAAATCGCGCTACGGCTTGGTCGATGTTGCGTGCACGGCTTTATGAAGAAGAGCTTAAAAAAAGAGAAGAAGAAACCAATGCTGCTGAATCTTCTAAAACAGAAATCGGATGGGGACATCAAATTAGATCTTATGTTCTTCAACCCTATCAGCTTGTCAAAGATTTGCGTACAGGAATTGAAAATACGGATCCACAATCCGTACTTAATGGTAATTTAGATGCATTTATAGAGGCAGCACTCGCACGGCGCATTTATGGAAAAGACAAAAAAATTGAGGATATTCGTTAATTACATATCCTTCCTTTAAGCCATGTAGATTTTTTCTTAAGCTGTTCGTTTTATGGATGCTGTGATGTTATATAGCCTTTGATACTTTAAAGGTTTAAAGGGGGATTTTCTTGTTCCTTTCTTCAACTTTTTCTCACACGCTAATTCTGCTTATGATATTGCAAGTGATAGGAAGAATCTGAAATCAGAAAATTTTGCGATATTCGGGGGACTAATATAAATGTAAAACAATTCATTATCCTTATAAATCAATATATTGTAAAAATTGAATCCGTTGAAAAACTAAAATCAATTAGGGAGAATAACTTTTGCTTTTGAAGGTAAATCAAACACTCAATTTACAAGTTACCATTATGATATAAAAGTGTTGCAGTAGCTAAAACATTTTCAGCATGCCCAGATACGCTTACTTTGCGCCATTCTTCTGCTATTATTCCATTTGCATCAATTAAAAAAGTGCTCCGTTCAACTCCCATATATTTGCGTCCATACATGCTTTTCTCAACCCAAACACCATAAGCTTCGAGGGTCGTTTTTTCTTCATCAGAAACCAAGATGACATCAAGTTCATGTTTTATTTTAAATTTATCATGTTTTTTTACATTATCTGGAGAGATTCCAATAACAGAAACACCGATTTCATCAAATTTCATCTTTAATTTTGTGAAATCAAGTGCTTCACTTGTGCAACCACTGGTGTCATCTTTTGGATAAAAATATAAAACAACAGGCTTTCCTTTAAAGTCAGAAAGACACACTGTCTCTCCTCCATCGCGCGGCAAAGTAAAATCAGGAGCAAGAGCACCTTTCATTGGTCTTGTCATTGTTTTCATCTTTCTTTTTTGTGTAACAGGTATAAAATATCAGAGTACACAGAAGAAAAGAACTATTCAACTCTCTAGAATTTTATCGTTTTGAAGAGACTTTTATTTCCCTAACAAAATTTGCCCTATCACAACGATTGAATTGAAAGAACAAGCTCGACGTGAACAACATAAACAAAACAGCAAAAGATTATACTGGTTTCATCACAACATGTTTTTTCTTACCAAAAGAAAGTTTAATGGTTCCTTCTGCACTGACATCCCTTTCAATAATAAGATGTGTTTCATCCTCAATAATTTGATCATTTACACGGACACCTCCACCTTGAACGTGTCGGCGTGCCTCACTATTCGATCTAGCGAGTCCTGCTTGTACTAAAAGAGTGAGCAATCCAACACCTTTTTTTAATTCTGAGGCATTAATTTCAACAGTTGGAAGATTTTCTCCCAGAGTTTTTTCTTCAAACGTCTTGCGAGCCGTTTCTGCTGCTGCATCAGCAAGAACACGTCCATGCAACATTGCTGTAATTTCTGTTGCAAGAATTTTTTTTGCTTCGTTAATTTCAGTTCCTTGTAATAGAGAAAGTTTAAGAATCTCATCCATCGGCAATGGAGTATAGAGCTTTAGAAATCGTGTTACATCAGCATCTTCTGTATTGCGCCAGTATTGCCAAAATTGATAAGGTGAAAGTTTATCCGCATTTAGCCATACAGCCCCATTCAATGATTTACCCATTTTGGCACCGGAAGAGGTTGTCAGCAATGGTGATGTTAACGCATATAATTGCGGTGTTCCTAAACGATGTCCTAATTCGATTCCGTTAATAATGTTGCCCCACTGATCAGAGCCCCCCATTTGCATACGCAACCCATAACGTTTATAAAGTTCAACAAAGTCATAAGCTTGCAGAATCATATAATTAAACTCTAAGAATGACAAAGAGTGCTCACGCTCAAGTCTGAGTCTGACAGAATCAAATGACAACATACGGTTGACAGAAAAATGCTTTCCTACATCACGCAAAAATTCTAAGTAGTTTAAATTGCATAACCATTCAGCATTATTCACAATACAAGCATCGGTTTCTCGGTCACCGAATGTCAAATAGTTAGCAAATACCTTTTTAATACCATCAATATTTGCAGCAATATCATCTTGTGTCAGAAGGCGTCGCGCTTCGTCTTTGAAAGAAGGATCACCAATCAATCCGGTTCCTCCACCCATTAAAGCAATGGGGCGATGACCCGTTTTTTGTAACCAATAAAGCATCATAATCTGAAGAAGACTTCCAGCATGTAAACTCGATGCTGTTGGGTCAAATCCAGTATAAGCGCTTACAGTTTCTTTTGAAAAAAGATCATCTAAGCCTTTTTCATCTGAAATTTGGTGGATAAAACCACGTTCGCTCATAATGTGTAAAAAATCAGATTTAAAGGCAAACACAGATTTAATTTCCTAATTTAAGAGTGCATTTATTGTATATAATAGGCGATTATATAACGAATTATTAATGCGTTATCTATCATAACTGACGCACACCTCACAAGAGAAAGAGACATATTGGTAGTATAAAGATAATAATACAGGTATTATTTCCTTTTTACGCTAAAAAAGAAACTTCTTAGTAATAGAAAAAAGGTGTTCTGTTATTCTCATTTCTATCCTGAAATAAAATTTAGAAAAATTTTAAATGCAGACTAAAAAAATTACTTTGTTATGATCAGAGACGATTTTTGCTAATTTTTTATAAATCTATCGTATTTTCCTAAGTTAGTGAAAGTATTTCAGGAGGAGGAGCGAGAAGTTCATTGGAGATATGGTTATCCAAATAGTGGGCACATCGTTCAATAAGTTTTTCATGACATCCACTGAAAAAGTGATTAGCCTCTTCCAATATTTCTTGTGTAATGATGATACCTTTTTGTGTTTTTAATTTATCGACAAGTATTTGAACATCTTTTGGAGGGGCAACTTTATCGATACCGCCATGAATGATAAGTCCAGAAGAGGGACAAGGTGCAAGAAATGAAAAGTCATAAACATTAGGCTGAGGGGCAACTGAGATAAATCCCTCAATTTCCGGTCGGCGCATTAAAAGCTGCATACCAATCCATGCTCCAAATGAGTATCCTGCTACCCAACAATTTTTAGAGTCTGGATGTTGTGTTTGAACCCAATCGAGAGCAGCAGCAGCATCTGAAAGTTCTCCTATTCCATAATCAAATTCACCCTGACTACGACCAATACCACGAAAGTTAAAACGTAAAGTTGTAAAGCCACGTTGTTGGAACATATAAAAAAGGTCATAGACAATTTTATGATTCATAGTTCCACCAAATTGGGGATGAGGATGCAAGATGATCGCAATGGGTGCATTTTTTTGTTGTGAAGGTTGATAACGCCCTTCGAGCCGACCCGCAGGACCGTTAAAAATAATTTCTGGCATAAAATGCTCCTTAATGCAATAAAAGGCTCTCTTTGACCCTGGTCGACTTTTACCATAGAATCTCTTAAATAATTATTAGATATTCTTTTTTTAGTGCACTTTTCAAGAAAATTGCGCTATTTTTTTAATCAATTCATAAGATTAATGATTGCGATGTAAAATGGTTATAAAACGCCGATATTTTGATCATAACGCAACAACACCACTCAAAAAAGTGGCACGGATAGCGTTACTGGAATCTTTAGAGATATTTGGTAATCCATCATCGGTTCATAAGGAAGGGCGTGCCGCTAAAACTTTGTTGCAAAAGGCCCGTCGGCAAATCGCTGAAAATCTTAAAACAGATCCAGATCACGTGGTATTTACCTCTGGTGCGAGTGAAGCCGCAATGACTTTGTTAACACCTTTTTACAATATGGGGAAAGCAAAAGTTAAATTTTCTCATCTTTACCTTGGAGCGACTGAACATCCCTCTGTTGCAGAGGGAGGACGTTTTTCTAAAGAATTGATAAGCGTCATTGATGTTGATCAAGATGGGCTCATACAACAAGATAAATTAACATCACTCTTAACGGTTCACGATAAAACAAAAGGTTTACCTCTTGTTGCTATTCAAGCTGCAAATAGTGAAACGGGTGTTATTCAACCGTTAACAGAAATCGCCGCTATTGTTCGGGATTTAGGAGGCACTCTTATAGTTGATTTGACACAATATGTAGATAAAAATTTTGTGGATATTCATCAGCTAGGAGGAGACTTTTTTATACTGTCTGCACATAAAGTTGGCGGTCCTAAAGGAATCGGTGCTTTTGTTTCATGTGGTAATCTTCTCATGCCACACCCTCTTATTATTGGGGGAGGACAAGAAAAAGGTCTCCGTGGAGGAACAGAAGCATTGCCCCTTATTGCTGCTTTTGGGGCAGCAATGACTGATTGCTTCACACAGGAGGAAATAAAACAGTTAATATATTTACGCAATAAATTAGAAGCTGGACTACAAAAAATAAGTAAAAATGTTGAGATTTTTGGCAAAAGAGTTCAACGTTTGCCAAATACAACTTACTTTACCGTGAAAAATATAAAAGCTGAAACGATGCAAATTGCTTTTGATTTAGAAGGGTTTTCTTTATCATCCGGCTCTGCCTGTTCTTCGGGAAAAGTAAAACAAAGCAAAGTGTTGGAGGCAATGGGGTATCATGTTCCAAATGGTGCCATTCGCATTTCGCTAGGACGTGGCACAACTTCTGAAGATATCGATGATTTTCTGTCGTTTTTTTCTCAAATTATAAGCAGGAAAAAAGGGGAAGATTTATCATCAGAAAGTTATAAAAATTAGAATTATTTTAAAAATAAAATAAGTTTGATTGAAATTTTTGCACTTTACCTATAGCCTAGGAGATAACTTGCTTACTTTAATCTTGTAAAAAACAAGACTTTAGTTACCGGTTTTTGACGCCAAAAAATGGAGAAAATTTATGCCGGCAGTACAAGAAACGATACGCCAAGTACGTGAAATAGATGTTGACCAATATAAATATGGTTTTGAAACCAATATTGAAACCGATAAAGCTCCAAAAGGCTTAAATGAGGATATTATCAAATTTATTTCCGCTAAAAAAAATGAGCCTGAATGGATGCTAACATGGCGCTTAAAAGCTTACCGCCGTTGGCTGACAATGCAAGAGCCTCATTGGGCGCGTCTTGAATATCCTAAAATTGATTTTCAGGAGCTTTATTATTATGCTGCTCCAAAAAATCATACAGGACCAAAATCTTTGGATGAAGTGGATCCTGAGTTATTAGCAACGTACGAAAAACTTGGCATTCCCCTTAAAGAACAAGAGATTTTGGCAGGAGTAAGAAAACAGTCTGATCCCTCCACTTTTGATGACAGTATGTCTGTATCGGGGCAGGTGGCTGTTGATGCAGTCTTTGATTCTGTTTCTGTTGTAACAACATTCAAAAAAGAGCTGGCACGTGCTGGTGTGATTTTTTGTTCTATTTCAGAGGCGATTATTGAACATTCTGAGCTTATTAAAGAATATTTAGGAACAGTTGTACCTATAAGTGATAATTATTATGCGGCCTTAAATGCAGCTGTCTTTACAGATGGTTCATTTGTTTATATTCCTAAAGGGGTTCGTTGTCCTATGGAGCTTTCAACTTATTTTAGGATTAATGAACGCAACACTGGCCAATTTGAACGAACATTGATTATCGCCGCTGAAGATTCCTATGTTTCTTATCTTGAAGGGTGTACAGCACCCCAACGTGATGAAAACCAACTTCATGCTGCTGTTGTTGAGCTTATTGCCCTTGAAAATGCAGAGATTAAATATTCTACAGTACAAAACTGGTATCCTGGCGATAAAGATGGAAAGGGCGGTATTTATAATTTTGTGACGAAGCGTGGAGATTGTCGAGGTGATAGCTCTAAAATTTCATGGACACAAGTTGAAACCGGTTCTGCAATTACTTGGAAATATCCATCCTGCTTACTCCGTGGTAATAATGCGCGTGGAGAATTTTATTCTATCGCTGTTGCAAACGGTTATCAACAAATTGATTCTGGTACAAAAATGATTCATTTGGGAAAAAATACTTCCAGTCGCATTATTTCCAAAGGTATTTCTGCAGGTTTTTCAAATAACACGTATCGAGGACAAGTCACAGCGCATCGAAAAGCACAAAATGCGCGTAACTTTACGCAATGTGATAGTTTGTTAATCGGGAATGATTGTGGTGCGCATACAGTTCCTTATATTGAAGCAAAAAATGCAACAGCTCAGTTTGAACATGAAGCCACAACATCAAAAATTTCTGATGACCAACTTTTTTATGTTATGCAAAGAGGAATTCCCGAAGAAGAAGCTATCGCATTAATTGTAAATGGTTTTGTAAAAGAGGTCATTCAAAAACTTCCCATGGAATTTGCTGTCGAAGCACAAAAGCTTATTAGTATTAGCCTTGAAGGTAGTGTTGGATAATTTTATTTAATGAGATAAATAGAAGACTTTATGTAAAAAGGCTGTAACGGTAGCACATAATGCTAAAAATGACCTCTATGGTAATTACAAAAGTAGATGGATGCTAAGGTAAAATAATACGCATTGATATCTGAAAAACAGCCAAAACAGGATTAAATTATGTTAGAGATCAAAAATTTGCACGCCCGTATTGCTGAAACCGATACAGAAATTATTCGTGGTTTAAACTTGACAGTTCAAGATGGAGAAGTTGCCGCTATCATGGGACAAAATGGAGCCGGAAAATCAACTTTATCTTATTTGCTTGCTGGTCGTGATGATTATGAAATAACAGAAGGAGATATTCTCTATAATGGACAATCACTTTTAGAAATGGATCCAGCAGAACGTGCTGCATATGGTGTTTTTCTTGCATTTCAATATCCAATGGAAATACCAGGGGTAGCAACAATGGAATTTTTAAAAGTTGCGATGAATTCTCAACGCAAAGCGCGAGGTGACGAAGAACTTAAAATTCCTGAATTTATAAAATGTGTTAAAGAAGTTTCAGCCAAACTTGAAATAGATATGGATATGCTAAAGCGTCCATTAAATGTAGGTTTTTCAGGTGGAGAAAAAAAACGCGCTGAAATTTTACAAATGGCACTTCTTGAACCTACACTTTGCATTTTAGATGAAACGGATTCTGGCTTAGATATTGATGCACTAAAAATTGTTGCAGATGGTGTTAATAAACTTCGGGATTCAAAACGTTCATTTTTGGTGATTACCCATTATCAACGGCTGCTTAATTATATTATTCCTGATACGGTACATGTTCTTTATAAAGGACAAATTATCAAAAGCGGTGATAAATCCTTAGCGCTTTATTTAGAGCAAAATGGGTATGCTGATCTTATTAGGGAAGCGGTTTGAGGTTATTAAATATGAATGCACAGCAAAACTTGTTAGCGGTTGAAGAAAATATACTCAGTAATTTCAATCAGTATGTAAACCACTTACCTGGTGATAAAGCTGTACAGGAAATCCGCAAGAAAACTATTGAGCAGTTTCAAACGACACGGCTTCCTTCCCGTAAAATCGAAAGTTGGCATTATACCAATCTGCGTACCTTACTGAAGTCTATTAGCAATTTTTCAAAAGTTCAAGACAATCAATTGGTTGATGCATTGCTTTCAGAAAGTGCTGTTTTCTCCATAAACAATGGAAAAACATCGATAGAGTCAAAGGTAGACAACATTGCAGTAAAACGCCTTTCAGACGCATTAGAAGATAATTCTGTACAGATAAATCAAAACATTTCTGATGAAGATTTTATTGGACAGTTAAATACAGCTTTTGTTACAGATGGTTGGCTTTTTCACATCCCTGAAAATACAAAGTTAAATATCCCCATTGAATTACAAAATATACAAATGGGGGGACAATCTCATATTTTTTCGGATATAAAAGTTGATAAAAATAGTCAAGTTATGTTTATTGAACATCAGGTTGGCAATGATAAAGATACCTTTGTCAGTTCAATATTTTCATTAAATGTTGCTGCTGATAGTGATGTTACGTGGATTCTCATTCGCAATCGTGATTTTAATTCTACACAATTTGGTCGATTTTGTGCTGTTCTTGATCAAAGAGCGAAGTTATCACTTTATGTCATTAATATAGGGAGTCAATTAAATCGCCAAGAAATCGATATTGAATTACAGGGAGAAGAATCTGATTTTCAATTACGCGTCATAAATTTATTATCAGGACAAACACATAGTGATCTTACAATGACTGTTCGTCACGTGGAAGAAAAATCAACATCAACCGAAATTATACGCAATGTGGTTACAGATAAGGCTGTTGGTGTTTTCCAAGGAATAATACGTGTTTCTCAAAAAGCGCAAAAAACAGATGCACGCATGGCTTGTAATAGCCTTATTCTTTCAGATGATGCAGAATTTAATGCAAAGCCTGAACTGGAGATTTTTGCTGATGATGTTGCATGTGGTCATGGTGCAACAGTTGCTAATATTAATCATGATTATCTTTTTTATCTTATGACACGTGGTATCCCTTTTAAAACGGCTCGTGCGCTTTTGATTAAAGGATTTATCTCTGAGCTCATTGATGACATCAAGCAAGATAATATTCAAATCGTTTTGGAGAATATCATTAGTAAATGGCTTGAAAAAAATGTTTAAGGTAGAAAAAATGGAAAATAACGTACAAACATTTACTTATAATGTCGAAGAAATTCGGCGTGATTTTCCTATTTTGCACCATCAAGTTTATGGAAAGCGATTAGCATATCTTGATAGTAGTGCTTCTGCCCAAAAACCAATGTCAGTACTCAATGCAATGAATAATTATTATCACTATAGTTATGCTAATGTGCATAGGGGAATGTATTTTTTAGCCAATATAGCAACACAATCCTATGAAAATTCTCGTGAAACCGTTCGTGTTTTTCTAAATGCTCAAAAAGCTGAAGAAATTGTTTTTACGAAAAATGCAACAGAAGCTATTAATACTGTTGCTTATGGTTGGGCGATGCCAAAACTCAAAGAAGGTGATGAGATTGTTCTAACGATCATGGAACATCATTCAAATATTATTCCTTGGCATTTTCTCCGTGAACAAAAAGGTGTAAAACTTATTTTTGTTCCTGTCGATGAAAATGGTGTTCTGCACATTGAAGATTTCCAAAAGGCTTTAAGCGAAAAAACGCGGCTTGTTGCTATAACGCATATGTCCAATATATTAGGAACGGTGCCTCCTGTTAAAGAGATTATTAAACTAGCACATCAAAATTCTATTCCGGTTCTTGTTGATGGTTCTCAAGGAGCAGTACATTTAACCGTTGATGTGCAAGATCTCGATTGTGATTGGTATGTCTTTACAGGTCATAAGCTTTATGGACCCACTGGTATTGGTGTTTTGTATGGTAAAGAAGATAGATTAGAAGAAATGCGTCCTTTTCAAGGGGGAGGGGAAATGATCGAGGAGGTAACAACCGATAAGGTTTTTTATAATGCTCCTCCTTACCGTTTTGAAGCAGGCACTCCTCCTATCGTTGAAGCTATTGGATTAACTGCGGCTATTGATTATATACAAGAGAAAGGTCGTAGCACGATTCATGCCCATGAGAGGTCCCTTTTAGCTTATGCGCAGGAAAAACTTAAAATGGTTGAGTCATTGCGTATTTATGGTCATTCTCCCAATAAAGGAGCTATTATATCATTTACAATTGAAGGGATTCACGCCCATGATATCGCTATGTTTATTGATAGAAAAGGGGTTGCGATACGTGCGGGAACTCATTGTGCACAGCCTTTATTACAGCGCTTTGGTCTAACATCTATTTGCCGCGCATCGTTAGCCATGTATAACACTCAAGAGGATATAGATCAATTAGTAGAAGCATTACAAGAAACAAGGACATTTTTTAATGGCTGAATCAATTGAAGAGCGTCATTCTACAGAATCCGTTGAAACTGTAAGCGAAAATAAAAAATCTTACATATCAGCAATTCCAGCAGACGAAATTGATCGTATGACAAATGATATTATTGCTGCTCTTAAAACAGTTTATGACCCAGAGATTCCTGCTGATATTTATGAGCTAGGATTGATTTATCGTATTGATATTGAAGATGATCGTTCAGTAAAAATTGAAATGACTCTTACAGCACCGGGATGTCCTGTTGCAGGTGAAATGCCGGGGTGGGTAGAAAATGCAGTCAGTGCAGTTGAAGGGGTTTCGTATGTTGAAGTCACTATGACTTTTGATCCACCATGGACACCTGATTGTATGTCAGAAGAAGCTCAAATTGCTGTCGGATGGTACTAAAAGTATTGTTAAGAGACTCTAATTTAGCCATTCATGAATAAGCTGTTTACTTTTCATAAGCGTTTAAATTTAAGGACGATCGCATGAGTTATAATAAACAAAAACTAGAACTCACTTGGATTGGAAAAGAAAAACGCCCAAAACTAGAGCCTCGTATTTTATTGGAAGATCTTGAAAAATCTTATCACGCTCCGCAGCAAGTATCTACCCAAGATATTTTTGATAATAAACTCATTTTTGGTGATAATTTACTCGCACTCAAGGCACTTGAGCAAGAATATACGGGAAAGGTAAAATGTATCTATATCGATCCACCTTATAATACAGGCAATGCCTTTGAACATTATGAAGATGGTTTGGAGCATTCCCTATGGCTAAGCCTTATGAGAGACAGGCTAGAATTGTTACATCATTTACTGGCGGATGATGGAAGTATCTGGATATCAATTGATGATGATGAACAAGCCTATCTTAAAGTGATGATGGATGAAATTTTTGGTCGCCAAAATTTCATCAACAATATTATTTGGCAAAAGAAATATGCTCCACAAAATGATACAAAATGGCTTTCTGATAATCATGATTTTATAATGGTTTATGCCAAAGACAAAACGATTTGGCGCCCTCAATTGCTTCCTCGTTCAAACGATATGGATGCGCGCTATAAAAATCCTGATAATGATCCTCGCGGTCCTTGGAAATCTGGAGATTTATCTGTAAAAAGAGTAACACCTAAGGATATTTATGAAATCATCACACCTTCTGGACGCAAGGTAATGCCTCCTAATGGTAGAAGTTGGGCTATGAATAAAAAAAAATTCTTTGAATTATTGAATGATAATCGTGTTTGGTTTGGTCCAACAGGAAGTAATGTTCCTTCTATGAAACGTTTTTTATCAGAGGTAAAAAATGGTATGGTTTCAATGACCATTTGGCCTTATCAGGAAGTTGGCCATAATCAAGATGCAAAAAAAGAAGCCAAAGTCTTCAATTCTGATAGTGTCTTTACAACTCCTAAACCGGAACGTTTAATGGAACGCATTATTCAACTTGCCACTAATCCCGGTGATCTTGTACTGGATTCTTTTGCTGGTTCTGGCACAACCGGTGCTGTTGCCCATAAAATGGGAAGGAAGTGGATTATGATTGAACTTGGTGAGCATTGTCACACCCACATTATCCCTCGTTTAAAACAAGTCATTGATGGAACTGATCAAGGGGGAATTTCCAAAAGTGTCAATTGGCAAGGTGGCGGTGGATTCCGTTATTATCGCCTTGCACCTTCCCTGTTGCAAAAAGATCCATGGGGACAATGGATTATTAGTCGCGAATATAATGCTGCCATGCTATCAGAAGCCATGTGCAAACATATGGGATTTACCTACGCACCTGATGAAAATCATTATTGGATGCAAGGGTATTCAACCGAAACAGATTATATTTATGTCACAACGAGCGCCATGACCCATGAACAACTCTGTATAATGAGTGAAGAGGTAGGCTCTCATCGCACGTTGCTGATTTGTGGTACAGCCTTTGATACAAAATCAGCATCCTTTGAAAATCTGACACTCACTAAAATCCCCCGTGCAATATTAGAAAAATGCGAATGGGGAAGGGACGATTACAGTTTAAATGTAGCCAATCTTGAACCAGTGATTGTGGTAAAAGAAAACAGCAAAAATAAAGATATTGCGCAAGCAGAATTAGATCTATTTGAATAATATATAAAAAGCGGAGTTTTTCATGAACACTGTTGAAAAAAGGATTTCTGCTCGCTTATCGTTGCGTGATCCTCAACGTGAATCTTTAAATATTTTGGTAAAAATCTTAGAAAATATAGAGCTTTCTAAAAATGCTGATTTGGTTGCAGAGTTAGAAGTGATAAAAAATCTTTATCCTTCTGTACAAGATTTTGAACGAAACTTTCCCTCTTTTTGTTTTGCCTTAGCAACGGGTGTTGGGAAAACGCGACTTATGGGGGCTTTTATCAGCTATCTTTATTTAACAGGTCGTAGTCGCCATTTTTTTGTTTTAGCGCCAAATTTGACTATTTATGAAAAGTTAAAACAGGATTTTAGTCCCCAAAGTCCGAAGTATGTTTTCAGTGGAATGAGTGAATTTATTGCCAATAGACCCGTTATTATTACAGGTGAAGATTATGAAAGTGGTAAAGGTATTCGCGTTGATGAACACCATATTCAAGGACAAAAGCGTTTGTTTGAGAATAGAGATACGGCCTTTATCAATATTTTTAATATTTCTAAAATTAATACAACGGATAATAAAAAAGGCGCACTAAAATCTAGTATTCCGCGAATTAAACGCTTACAAGAAACGATTGGTGAAAGTTATTTTGATTATCTCGCAAATCTTCCTGATTTAGTTTTGTTAATGGATGAAGCACATCGTTATCGAGCTTCTGCTGGTGCGGCAGCAATTAATGAGTTAAAACCTGTTTTAGGAATAGAGCTTACAGCGACACCAAAAACAATAGGTGCAAAACCCGTAGATTTTAAAAATGTTGTCTATAGTTATTCACTTGCAGAGGCTATGAGAGATGGTTTTGTAAAAGAGCCTGCTGTTGCTACACGTAAAGATTTTCAACCTCAAAATTATACATCTGAACAATTAGAACATATCAAATTACAAGATGCAATTCATGCCCATGAAAACGTGAAAGCTGATTTAATTGTCTATGCAAAAGATTATAACAAAAAGTTCGTTAAGCCTTTTATTTTAGTTGTCGCTCATGATACAAATCATGCACAGAAATTGCGTGATTTATTGGAATCAGATGATTTTTTTGCAGGAGCTTATAAGGGAAAAGTTATAGAGATTCATACAAAACAGTCGAATATAGAAGAAGATCAAAATATTCAAAAGCTGATTGCAATTGAAGATTCTCATGACCCAACAGAAATTGTTATTCACGTTAATAAATTAAAGGAGGGGTGGGATGTTACGAATCTCTATACTATTGTACCGTTGCGTGCATCGGCTTCAGAAATTTTAACAGAGCAAACAATTGGGCGTGGATTGCGTTTGCCTTATGGGTATAGAACAGGCGTGGAAGCTATTGATCGTTTAACAATTATTGCGCATGATCGTTTTCAAGATATTATTGATCGTGCAAACGATCCAAACTCAATTATAAAAAAGCATATTGAGATTGGAACAGGAGGGAATATCCCCTTTGAAAAGACCGATATAGTGACAGTTCCAAGTCAAGTAGAAGCTTTATTGATGCAAACGATGGTAATACGTAATTCCGATATAAATGGAGCATCTTCTGATTTACAAGGTATCATATTACGTCATACAGATTCCCCTACATTAACACCTGAAGAGCAAGATATTGCAGCGATCGCGTGGGATCTTATCAAAGAGAATGATAAATTGCCAAGTTCTCAAATGCTTTGTTCTGCACAGATACAAGAAAAAATTGCTAATAAAGTTATGAATATTAAGCCTTCATCACAAAAGTCTCTTGTATCAAAAGTGGTGACAATTCTGACAAAACAATTAACAGAACTGATAATAGATATTCCAAATATTATACTCATTCCTTCGCGTGATGTTACTTATGGTTTTTATGATTTTGATTTGGAAAATTTAGAAAACTTAAATTTTCAACCTGTTAGTAAAGAACTTTTAATTCGAGAATTGCGTACCCATAAAAGCATTTTTCTCACATCTAAGAATGAATATGTCAAAGAGCCTTATCTTGAAAACTACATCATTCGTGGTTTGATTGATAATGACTTTGTCGATTATGATAACCATACGCTCTTATTACGAAAATTAGCTAGTCAGATAGTAGAACATTTCCGATCTTATTTACCCAATGATACAGCTGTTGAGAACGTATTAATTCACTATCAGCACAAGCTTACTAGTTTTATTGTTGCGCAATTAAGAGAACATCAATGGGAAACGCAAAAAGATTATGCGGTTAAAGTTACACGAGGTTTTACAATTTTACAACCTATCCATTATGTGTTGCCGCAAGGGACGTCTCCTCTTGATTTTCGTAATATTCCTGCCATTAAAAGCGATATTAAAAAACTTGTATTCAGCGGCTTTAGAAAATGCTGTTATCCTTTACAAAAGTTTGATTCAGTAGAAGGGGAATTACGATTTGCCCAAATATTAGAGGATGATGCAAAAGTATTGAAATGGATGAAACCCGCTCGAGGTTTTTTCAGAATAGAATATGATAAAGGATCAATCTATGAACCAGACTTTGTTGTAGAAACGAAGGATGCCAAATATCTTTGTGAGCCTAAAAAAGCCTCTGAAATGCAAAATCCTATTGTTTTAAAAAAGAGAGAAGCTGCAGTTCAATGGTGTTGTCATGCAACGCGCTATGCGGCAACTTATGGCGATAAAAAATGGTATTATGTTCTTATTCCCCATGATGCTATTAAAGCAAATAGTAGTTTTGAAGGTTTGTGTGCAGAGTTTACCATTTCAGAATCTATACTTGAGAGCTCATAACTTTTTGCTTCAAAAATAAAACACATAAGTTTTTTTAATTGACGGGTGTGAGGTTCAATCAAATATTTGAATAATTATTTTAACTTTTTTCTAACGACGTTAAAAGAAAAATGTATAGAAAAGTTATACAAGATTATGCTTTTGTATGGGGATTTGTAGCACATTTACAATTTTTTATAAAAGTACAATCTTATTTTCGTTATGTGAAAAGATCTTTGAGTTATAGTTATAAATTAAAAAAAATATTTTAATTTTATTGAGTAATTTGATAAATGTTCTTTTTTTAAAAAACTTAAACAGTTTATTGTTCTTTCATTTAAAACGCCTGAATATAATGAAATACCCAGAGGATAAAAGGGGGAGTTTTTCATATGACTTTAAATTTAACAAACACTGTTTTTAATTTTTTAAAGAAAAACCCGACAAAAAAGTTTACAGCTCGAGAAATTGCTCAATGGATATTTGAAAATTACCCAGAAAAATGCCGTCAAAAACAAAAGAATTCAACGGCAATAATCACTCCCCTTAATAGTGATGCAGCTCTTATTCAGCAAATTGTTGCTGAAATAGGGGCAAAACGCCCTCAGTTACAAAAGCGTTATTCAGAAATTAAAACCACTGAAGGACGACCGCGACAATATTATTTTACTGAACAAACAGATAGTGCTGAAATTGATACAATAGAGGACAATGCAAAGAGTAGAACAGAAGATGGCTCTGTTAAAGAGCATGATCTTTATCCATTATTATCTAAATTTTTATGGTCAGAGCTTGCAGTTTATAGCAAGCGCATTAATGAGAAATGTTCTCGTAATAAACATGGTGCAGGCGGAAATAAATGGCTTTATCCAGATCTCGTAGGGATGCAAGATTTAAGCAAGGAATGGAATCGTGAAATCAAAGACTGTGTTTTGCAATATTTTGATAAAAAGACAAAGCTTTGGTCTTTTGAAGTAAAAATTCTCATCAATCGTTCAAATTTACGAAAAGCATTTTTTCAAACAGTTAGTAATTCTTCATGGGCTAATTTGAGTTATTTAGTTGCTAGTGAAATTGAAGGAGTTGATACATTAAAAGAGCTTCGGATGCTTTCAAGTTTGCATGGAATTGGATTTATAAGACTTAATAAGGAAAACTCTTCCGAGAGTGAAATCTTAATTCCTGCCAAAGAACGTAGTGATATTGATTGGGATACTGCTAATAGATTAGTGGAGGAAAACAAAGATTTTCTTGATTATATTAAGCTCATTCGTCAATTTTATCAAACTGGTGAGATGCGTCCACTAGATTGGGATCGTATGTATCTATGAGGAGTATTTTTAAAAAGACTCTATTATTTAAAAGCCTTTTTTCAGAGTGATGAAAAATTACTCTAATTATTTTGTTTGACTTATTATATTGATATTGTATCAATTAAAATTTTTCTCACGTACCTCATGAGTAGGGTTGAGTAGGGGAAGAGTAAAAATTCTGTTTTAGGCCTGTTATATTTTGTGCATTGAGCGTGATTCCATTAGATACTAGACTTAATGATTATAATTTATTATAAATTTTTTATTATAGAGAGTGAAATTCGACTTTTTTGCTTTTTTACATCAAGCATGGAAAATATTACTTCCTCATATTGAAGTCTTCTTACGGAGAATTTACACTACTATTTCTTTAATTTCCATTGCTGTTCGTTTTGATGATTATTAAGCTTTTTGTTATCCGAACTAAACATTCAAAAAAACATTAATTTTATAAAATATTCACACAGTTTACTCAATTTCTTGAAATAGATTTAAAAAATAAATTTCTCTCACACCTTATGGGTAAAGGGAGTGTGTACTGTCGCAGTCTGCCACAATACACTCTTTATTTTTCAATAATACCGCACGCTAAACGTGCACCACCTCCGCCAAGCGGTAATGGTTTATCTGATTGATTATCAGCCCCTAAATGAATGACTAAAGAGCGCCCTTTAATTTCAGAGATTTTTTTTAATCGTGGAGCAAGAACGCTCATTATGGCATATCCCTGCTTATCAACATAAAGTGCTGGTAAATCACCAAGATGACCATTGACATTATAAGGTCCTAAATGTTTTCCGGTATGTTCCGGATCATAATGTCCACCTGCGCTTCCACCAATTATGCCATCTTTTGTATCACATGAAGGATTTACATGTACATGAAAACCATGCATTCCTTCTGATAAAGTAGATAAATTAGGGATGAAAATCAAACCGTATGTGGTTTCTTCAATTTTAATGCTACCAATAGCCTTTTTGGAATTGTTATATTCTAATTTATAAATATTTACTTGTTTTGATAGTGCTAATGCAGAATTTTTATGAATTAAAAATGCCATAAAAAACAATAATGATAATAATATTTTTTTCATAAAATACCTTTATACTTATATTTTAATATATTGTTGTCTATAAATAACAATCTATATTAATGATATATTATATAAATGTCTTAAATTTAACTTTAAGAAAAATAATTTACATAGAAATATTCTGTTATTAGAAAGAGCAAATAAATTAAAGTGTGTTTATATATATTTCTGAACATAACTTTTATTTTTTGATCTATAAAAAATACAGCTTTTATGGATGGATAATTATATCTCACTTACATTTCTTCAAGAGATGCTTTTAAAAAATCTACTTTTTGAGGTATAATAAGAAATTAAATAAGGAATTTTAGTAAGTTAGCTATTATTTCATTTATAATATGATGATCGTTTCATCAAAAAAAGAACATATAATTTGTTGATGATTTAATTGTTTTTCATAGAAAAAATGACGAGAAATTTCTATTCATTATGAAATTTATAAGAGAAAAAATTATTATGATTCATATAAATTTCCCAATAAAATACAGCATATACCGACACTCCCTCCCATTCCTGATCCTATCAGTGCTCCTATTATTATTCCGGAAGAAAGTGCTACTCCTATACCCATTGCGATAACTGGACCAAATCCTGGAAGAGCAATATAACCATAAGCTGCAAGAGTTGCCGCGATAGCTCCTGATATGCTACCATTTAAACCGCCAATGAAAGAAAATTCTTTAATAGAATGGCAGTACTTTTTTAATTTTTTTTTCTTACAGCTGTGAAAAGAAACGTTGCTGTAAGTTTTTAAATCAATCATATTCTTTTCTTTCATTTTGAATGCTAACTGTTCCTGAATAGTCAACGGATACGAAAAAATGGGACTTTTTAAATTTTACTAAAGCACGCCAGATACCATTGTCATCTAAGCGCAATCGTTTAATATTCTCAAAACCATTTTGCATAAGACAATTTTTAACTTGTGAAGCAGTAAATGAGTTCTGACCTATTTTAGTGACCTTTTGAGTAGAGCTATAGGTAAAGGTTTGACAATAAGGAAGGTGAAAAACTTCACTTATTGAAGTCGTGACTATCAACGAGACACATGCAATCATTATAAAAAAAGTACTTAATTTCAAAAAATTATTTAGTGTCATCTTGTTACCATTTGTTGAAACAACACTTCATTAACCTCTGTGTTACTAACAGGTTCCAAAGATGATTTTATTTTTAATATTATACTTAACAATAAAAATTTTTGAAAATATATTGATTAAATAAAACTGTTTTTATTTATTTTCTTATTAAAATTAATTTAATAAAATAAATTTTTCAAAACGGTATTATTTTTCATTTTATTTATAGTTCTAAATTTAACAGCTATGATTTAGCAAGATATCTTTATAATTTAATTTGTAGTCTATAATTCAGTTTTCTCTTATTTCATATCAACATACTAAATAATATAATAATTTTTAATAAAAAATAATTTACAGTTATATTAATTAAACATGTTATTATTATAAATAAATCAATAAATATAATTAATTATTTTAATATAATTTGTTACTTCTTAGAAAGAACAAAAATATTTTTTTACATCAGTAATAGATATGATTCAAAATACAATTTATTATTTTTTATCTTACGTTATTATTCATTATTGCTTAGTAGAGCTGTTTTGATGATTTTGTTGGAAATATTTGCATAATTTCCTTGAATCCATAACCGGGATACATTCCTTCGCGCATAAATAAATTACGTAATGGTGGGAAACTATGCAACAAACCAAGCCCAATGCTTCGTATGATATGAACAGGCAACATATGAGAAAGTAGAGCAGAGTTCAGTGTATGAACAGCTCCACTTCGGATTAATATATCTGGTTTGCGGCATTTGTTATAATGTGCAACAATCATTTCAGAGTTAGAATTGGATATTTTATTGGGTAAAATATCAATTAAAGTTTGGACATCACGGAATCCTAAATTCAATCCCTGTGCCCCAATAGGGGGAAAAACATGAGCGGCTTCACCCACTAAAATTGTTCGATTAGCAGCAAAATGATGAGAAAGAAGTCCGAAAAGCGGCCATGCTTGAATTGATGTTTCTAAGCTTAGCTTTCCAAGCATTGATTGCATTTGGTTTTCGATCATTTTTGCAATTGTTTTTGGTTCTATATTTAATAATTCCTCAGCGCGGGAAGGATGAACAACCCATACAAGACTAGATCTTCGTCCTGGTAGTGGAACCTGTGTAAATGGACCGTGTTCTGTATGAAATTCAGTTGATGTATTTTGATGAGAAAACTCATGAGAAAAGTTGAGAACAAGTGCTTTTTGGGGATAATTCCACTGTTTGACACTTATCCCTGCTGCGGCACGTGTAAGAGAGTGACGTCCATCAGCTGCAACAACAAGTGGTGCTTGAATAATTCTATGATTAGCAAGAATAATGCATACATGGTTTTTTGTGTGATGAACAGATTTGGCTGCAGAAACAAATCTTGTAATATTGGGCGTATGTGTAACAGCGTCGACTAAAGCACTGTTCAATTTTACATTAGGTATATTATAGCCAAAAGCTTTTTCGCCAATTTCAGTAGAAGAAAAATGCACCGTAGGAGCATGCACAATTCTAGAAGTTATATCTATAATTCTCATGGACGATAAAGCAGCTGCATGTTTTTGAAGATTATCCCAAATATTGAGTTTTTGAAGCATGCGTATTGCAGGCATCATAAGAGCCGTTGTCCGTAACTCATCTGTATGAGCAGGGGGCCCAACAAGAAAAACAGAAAGCCCCTTCTGTGCAAGACTCAGCGCGGCTAACATTCCGACAGGACCTGCACCAATAACAGCAATATCTTTATGCTCTTCCTTTTCAAATATCACAACGATTTGAACCTTTATTCATTGAGAAAATATTTTAACATTTCCAAATGATCTCTCTCTTTTTATTATATGAAGCTCTTCTATTATTATAGTATGTAATAAATAATGCGATATAAAAAAGTAACCTTTTTATGATTTTTTTAAATGCTGAGTTATATCATCGTTAAAAAATGGCGTATTGATAGATGGTTGAAGACTTTAAAAACGAGGATAAGAAAACCTTGAAACGTAAATTAACAAAGAAAATCAAAACAAATGCTAAATTATTACGCCATAAAAAAGTAACAATGCCACAAGCAAAGGCCTTTTCCGTTCATTTACTAACAGCTTCGGGATCATTTTTAGCGTTTCTTTCTCTTATATCAGCCTCTCAAAAAGAATGGACAGCTATGTTCTGTTGGCTTGGGCTTGCTCTTCTCGTTGATGGTATAGATGGACCAATTGCACGCAAACTTGATGTTAAGTACGTTCTTCCAACATGGTCTGGAGAGCTGTTAGATAATATTATTGATTACGTGACTTATGTCTTAATTCCTGCCTTTGCACTCTATCAAAGTGGTTTCATGGGGGTAGGGTTATCATTTTCATTGAGTGCAATTATTGTTATTTCATCTGCTATTTATTATGCAGATACTAGTATGAAAACCAAAGAAAACTTTTTTAAAGGATTTCCTGTTGTTTGGAATATGATGATTTTTACGCTTTTTGTCGTCAGACCAGGAGAGTGGATTACTTTTATCATTATTGTTTTATCGGCGATTATATCTTTTTTGCCAATTTATTTTATTCATCCAGTAAGAGTCCTTCGTTTACGTAGAATTAATTTTCCCATTTTTCTCTTATGGTGTTTTTTTGGTGTTTCTGCCTTCTTTTATCAACTAGAGGCTCCCTATTGGGTTAAAATAGGAATTTCGGTAACAGGAATTTATATATATTGTATTGGCGCAATCATGCAAATATTTCCTAAACTTGGGGCAAAAAGTATAAAAAAACAATGAAATAATTGTTTTAAGAAGGGTGTGAGATGCAAATTAATTTTGGAGCAGATGATGATATTTCTTTTACGAAAGAAGGGCGTGCTGGTATTATAAAGCTCACACGTCCTTCAGCATTAAACGCTCTTAATCAACGAATGGTTTCAGCTTTAAAAAAAGCTCTCAGAACATGGGAAACAGATGATAATGTTTCTTGTGTCTTAATTGAAGGGGAGGGGCGTGCTTTTTGTGCTGGTGGAGATGTTGTAGAAATCTATCATATGGGGAAAAGTGCTGCTGCTTGTCAATACTTTAGAAATGAATATAGTTTAAATGCTTATATCAAACATTTTTCAAAGCCCTACATTTCTTTCTTAAACGGTATTTGGATGGGAGGAGGGGTAGGTATTTCTCTCTACGGCTCGCATCGAATTGTTACAGAAAATACAGTTTTTGCTATGCCAGAAGGTGCGATTGGATTTTTCCCAGATGTAGGTGCAAGTTTTTTCTTACCATCTCTTCCCAATCATTTTGGTATCTATCTTGCATTAACGGGCGCACGTATAAAGTGGGGAGATTGCTTAAATTTAGGATTAGCAACACACGCCGTTGCTGAAACTGAATTCGATATGATTAGAAAAGCTGTTATTGAGCAAGGAGATCCTACTTTAGCTTTAAACGAGCGAACAATTACAAAAGACTATGAAACAAGTCATGAAATACGTTGTATTATTAACACTTGTTTTAGTGCCCATACCTTAGAAGAATGTCTCGAGTTGCTACATAAAAAAAGCAATGAAGATGTTTTATTTGCTAAAGAATGTTATGATATTTTGCAGTCACGTTCTCCGACAAGTTTAAAAGTTATCTGGAAACAAATGAAACAAAATTCATCTCAAATGTTGGAAGATTGTATGAAAATTGAAAACCGCATAGCGTATCATATGATTCATTCACATGATTTTTATGAAGGTATACGTGCTATGTTAATCGATAAGGATAAAAGACCTCAATGGCAACCAGATAAACTTTCAAATGTGACAGATGAAATGGTAGATTCTTACTTCCAACCTGTTGAACAAGAGTTATTATTGTGAAAAATAATTCTCACAAACAGATTTCAAAAATCAATTTAATCTATAACTGTTACTTACGGTTTTTGGCATTTATTTGCTTAGTTCTAGGTATTTGTTATTGGATACGCCTTGTTGGGGTTTTTCCAGGTATTCTATGGCGTTTTGATCTTATGCCTTGGCAGTGGCAATTTGCATCAGCTATATTGGCTATTCTCTATCCTATTGCCTTAGTTGGACTTTGGATGTATTCACTATGGGGTATCATTGTGTGGTGTATTGCAGCGTTGATTGAAGCAATAACAATATATTATTCCGATTTTATTTATCAGCCATTTGTACCATTATTTCATGGAATATTGTTTTTAGCTTTTATAGTACTACAAATTGTAATTATTTTTTTTAAAAGAGTAAAAAATAAAAAAACATTGTGATTAAAATTTTCGAGCCAGAATAACAGGCTCGATTTTCGATCTTAGTTAACTTAAGTAGCTCATTTTAAAGCTTCGTTCCTCAAAACGCTGATGCTAGCTATACTTTTCCATAAAGTTCCATAATATATATTATGCGATAATATGATGCAGAAGATAAATCCTTTATCCAAAAAGAAAACCCTCCTTTAAAACATCATCATATTTATATCATACAATTTACTTTTAAAATAAAATTTGGTCTTTAAAGTACATTCCTTAAAGACCAAAAATAGTGATAGTGATAATGAAATTACGTATAATAAAACTAAGAAAAATTATTGTGCTATTTGACAACGTTTCGTACGTGCAAGATCACTCAAAACAGCATTACGGTTATTTAAAGCTGAAATTTCATTACTTTCACTGGATTTAGGATCTATAAAAAACAAAGCAGGAAGAAATACAAGACTTGTTGCTGCTAAAGCCGCATTTTTATTTCTTGCTTTATAACGCTCTCTAATTGTAGCATCGATTTGGCGCTTATTAGCAAAAAATTCCCGTTGAATATCAGAACAACTCATTGTTCCATCATGTAATGTGGTAACTGGAATATTTTTTTCTAAACGCCCCCCACATGCTGTCAAAAAAAACGCTAAAACGACAATACATACACCCCATTTAAAATTTTCTTTATACATAAAAACCTCACTTTTAACACAAAATGTTTTTAATGAGATTTAAATAGAGCAAAAGTAAGATTAAAATTTTAACAAATATACTATCAACAAAAATATATTTCGTTAATAAGTTCACGCATCTGTTTAAAAAGTAAGACCTTGATATGCAGGTTTTACATAGGATGGGACGTAATTTACGACCACATTGTAATTATGTGTGAGTAGAGCTTCAATGATGAGAACATCCAAATCCATTAATTTCGATTTGGTCTTTAAGGTATATTCCTTAAAGACCAAAAAATGAAATTACATATGATAAATAAGAAAAATTACTGTACTATTTTACAACGTTTCATACGTGCAAGATCACTCAAAACAGCATTACGATTATTTAAAGCCGAAATTTCATTGCTTTCACTGGATTTAGGATCCATAAAAAATAGAGCAGGTAAAAATACAACACCTGCCGCTGCTAAAGCTACATTTTTATTTCTTGCTGTAGAACGCTCTCTAATTGTATCATTAATCTGTCGTTTATTAGCAAAAAACTCCCGTTGAATATCGGTGCAACTCATTGATCCATCATGTAATGTTGTCGTTGCAATATTTTTTTCTAAACGCCCCCCACATGCTGTCAAGGAAACTGCTAAAACGGCAATACATACACCCCGCTTAAAATTCTTATACATAAAAACCTCATTTTAAACATAAAAAAGTAACATTTATGTCAAAAATAAAACAAAATAAAGGATAATGTTCAAAAAACTTTATTTAACGTAAAATATTGTATGAATAAGCTTATGCAGTTGTTTCGAAAGTAAGACCTTGATATGCAGGTTTTACATAGGATGGAACGTAATTTATAACCTTATTGTAATCCAGCGATCTGTCCATATGTGTGAGTATTGCTTGTTTCGGCTTTAAATATTCTATCCACTGTAATGCTTGATCAACAGAAAAATGACTCGGATGGGATTTAAATTGAAGAGCTTCAATGATGAGAACATCCAAATCCATTAATTTGGATAAAGTTTTTTCAGGAAATTCACTAACATCCGTACAATAGGCAACATTCCCAATCCGAAAACCTAAGGAATGAATGTTTCCGTGGTGTTGTAAATGTGTATTGACGCTTATTTCTCCGCCCTGCCCCTGAATAATAAATTGGCTATCTTCATTGATAAGATGCTCTTTTAAAATGGGAGAATAAGATGAATCTTTTGGAGTTTGAAAACAATATCCGAAAGCACTTTTGAGATGCTCTAGTGTAAATCTGTCGGCATAGATATCTATTAAACATTTTTGTGCAAGTGCATAGCTGCGTAAATCATCAATACCGTGGATATGGTCTGCATGAGAATGCGTGTAAAGAGCAGCATCAAGATGGCTTACACGCGCATCGATCATTTGTGAGCGAAAATCTGGACCTGTATCAATAACGATCGTTGTTTTGCCTCCTGAAGGTTTAATACGTTCAACTAATAAAGAACTTCTGTAGCGTTTATTTTTAGGGTTATTCGGATCACATGTTCCCCAATCACCATTAGGTCTTGGCACTCCTGGAGAAGGACCACAACCTAATATTGTAAATCGGTATTGATCACACATATCTTTTGCCTTATTTCATTTTGCTAAATAAACGAAAAGCATTACGCGTTGTTATTTGAGCTGTTTCTTCAATGCTTAAGCCAATTGTTTCAGCCAAAACAGCTGCTGTATAACATACAAAAGATGGTTCATTTGTTTTGCCCCGATGGGGACTAGGTGCTAAAAATGGAGCATCTGTTTCCACTAACAAATGCTCATGGGGCACAATTTTTGCTATTTCACGGATTTCAAGTGCGTTTTTAAAAGTAAGAATACCCGAAAAAGAAATATAACCACCAAGTTCAATTCCAGCACGAGCAAGTTGCATTCCAGACGAATAACAATGGAGGATAAAGGGAAAAGCTCCTTCTTTTGTCTGTTCACGTAATATTTTCTCCATATCGATATCGGCATTGCGTGAATGTATAACAAGAGGAATCTGTGTTTCTCGAGAAGCAATGATATGTTCTTGAAAAACTTTCTTTTGCTCTTCTGGTGTAGAGTAATCATAATGATAATCAAGGCCCCCTTCCCCAAACGCAACAATTTTAGGGTGATTCGAGAGCTGTATAAGCTCTTCCGCTGTAATATTTTGTTCTTCATGCGCGTGATTGGGGTGTGTTCCAACGGAACAAAAGACTTGATCATAGCTTTGCGCAATGGCTAACAGTTTATCTAACTTATGAACATGGGTTGAAATTGTTATCATACGTTTAACGTCAGCATCTAAAGCCCGTTGGATAACATTATCCAAATCTTGTGAAAAGTCTTCAAAATCAAGATGACAATGTGTATCAATCAACATGATGAGTATCTTCTTTCTTCAAGATATAACGAGGAAAAATTGGTTCTGGTGGTGGAAGATCAAGCCCTTCTTGAATTTTTGAATGACTTATATGATACAATAACCGATCATCTTCAGCAACCGCAAGGCTATCAAGAAGTTTCGCTGCTGATTGGGGTATGAAAGGCAAAAGCATAATTCCTATTCTCCGCAAGATTTCTACAGTTATATAAAGAACTGTAGAAAATCGTTCTCGATCGTTTTTACGTAAACTCCAAGGTTGTTCGTTGGCAAAATAGCGATTGGCATCTGCTACAATTGAAAAAATAGCTGAAAGTGCTAAATGCATACTATAAGAAGACATAGCTTGGTGTACAGTTTCAAGTACTTGAAGAGATTGTTCTAAAAGCTGTTTATCTTGAGCTAAAAATGAAGCTGGTTTCGGGACTTGTGCATTACAATTTTTGGCAATCATAGACAAACAGCGCTGTGCTAAATTACCAAGATCGTTAGCAAGATCAGCATTAATACGGTTCACAAGGCTTTCATGACTATAACTACCATCTTGTCCGAATGGCACTTCACGGAGAAGGAAATAACGGACCTGATCAAGACCATAATGATCAACCATTTCAAAAGGATCAACGACATTTCCAATAGATTTTGACATTTTTGCACCACGATTAAGTAAAAAACCATGTGCAAAAATATTTTTAGGCAATTCAATTCCAGCAGACATTAAAAATGCCGGCCAATAGACTGCATGAAAACGAATAATATCCTTACCAATAATATGCGTATTTGCAGGCCAAAAATCACGTTTTTTTGAATTTTCATTGAAAAAACCTATTGCTGATAGATAATTTGTAAGCGCATCAACCCAGACATACATCACGTGCTTTGGATTCTCAGGAACAGCAATTCCCCAGTTAAAACTTGCGCGTGAAATAGAGATATCTTTTAAACCTGATTTGATAAAACTTATAATTTCATTACGCCGCTCAAATGGAGCAATAAAATCAGGATGTTTTTCATAATATTCAAGAAGAGCCTTTTCATAATGAGAAAGTCTAAAAAAATAACTTTCTTCTTCATTCCATTCAACTGGAGAGCCTAATTCTTTCTCACGACGGATGTTGTCTGCTCCAATTTCCGTATCTTTTTCTTCATAATAGGCTTCTTGGCGAACCGAATACCACCCCGTATAACGACCGAGATAAATATCGCCATTTGCTTCCATCTTTTTCCAAATTTCTTGACAAGCTTGATAATGGCGTTCTTCTGTCGTACGGATAAAATCATCGTTAGAACAATTTAATACTGCAAGCATTTTTTGAAACACCGCACTATTACGATCTGCAAGTTGCTGAGGTGTCATGCCTAATGCAGCTGCGGTTTGTTGCATCTTGAGACCATGCTCATCTGTACCAGAAAGAAAAAATACATTTTTTCCATTTAACCGTTGAAAGCGGGCTAAAACATCGCTTGCAATGGCACTATAAGCATGTCCAATATGTGGAGCACCATTAGGATAAAAAATGGGAGTTGTTATGTAATATGTGTCACGCATGTCATACTCGTTGTAAAACGCTATAAATAGAAGATATAATGACATAACGCTTGTTCATCGCATTGTCACGGAAAAACTAATTCTCATGAATGATCTTATGAACTTTAAAAAGTAAGTTAATAACAAACTGCTTTTTATCGAGATTAAACAGTTGTATTTCCTCTATTTCTTGATGAATCTCCTGCCATTTTTCCGCATATTTTTTTGAGAGAAATAAGTCTCCCTTTTCAACGAGCATGATAGCTTTTTTTTGAATTTTATTAAGAATTTCATCACAAAATTGTTGAAATTGGAATGTAGAAGAAGCAGATGAAAATGTTTGTGCAAGAGTATGTACAATTGTTGCGTTACAAACAGGTTTCTCTAGGAGAGCATCAATTGTTTTAATAACTTCAAGACCGCCATGGCAAATAAGTAAAGCGGCTTTTCGAGGACTTCCTTTAGATTTTTTAATAATCATTTCAATTGTTTTTCCATCAGGTAAATCCTGATCGGCGAAAATATGTATAATAACTTTTTTCATTTCATCGTTATTCAACGGACGAAAAGAAATTTTTTGACACCGTGAATGGATTGTTGGAAGCAATTTTCCTGAAGAATGTGCGATAATAACAAATAACGTTTTTGTAGGTGGTTCTTCAAGTATTTTGAGAATTGCATTTGCTGCATTTCTATTCATATCATCTGCAGAATCAATAATAACAATACGCCATCCATTATCTTGCGATGTTCGACTTAAAAAATGCATAATATCACGGATATCATCAACGAGTATTCCTGTTTTAAACTTTTGTGTTTTCACATCAAATCGACGTGAAATATACAAAAGACCAGGGTGACTTCCTTGTGTAATTTGGCGCCATGGGGTAGAATAAGGATCGGGTTTCAAGAAAGAACTCTGTTGAAAACTTAAAATGTTCCAAGCAAGATGAAAGGCTAATGTAGCCTTTCCAATCCCGTATTCTCCTTCAAATAATAATGCATGATGCAAACGCTCTTCTTTAAGCATTTGTGTCAAAAAATGACGCACATCCTCATGACCAAAGATAACATTGTTCTGGGATGGTGATAAAATTGTATCAATATCATCATATTGGCGTAAGGTATTTAAATTACTCATGAAAGCTGATCCAACAATACCTGATGACAAATATTTTTTATTTGATGAGCAATAGCTTCCACTGAGCCAGTGGCATCAATGACTCGAAATCTATGGGGTTCTTGTTTGGCCAATTGAAGAAAAGCCTGACGTCTTTGTTCTTGAATTTCCAACTGATCTTTTTCAAAATAATCAATTTCTTCTGTTTTTTTTCTTCGTAAATTTGCACGCTTCATACCACACATTGCTGGCATATCTAATAAAAATGTTAAATGAGGCAAAATACCATTGAGCGCAATACACTCTAAAACAGAAAGAAGAGAAGAACTGACTCTATTATTGAGTCCTTGATAAACGCGTGTAGAATCAATAAAGCGGTCACATAAAACGATTTTACCTTTTTGCAAAGAAGGTGCAATAACTTCATGAAAATGGTCAGCGCGTGCAGCTGTAAACAAAACAGCTTCAATCAACGGTCCATACTGTTGCGCCTGCCCCGACAACAAAATATGCCGGATTGCTTCTGCTCCTGGCGTTCCTCCTGGTTCTCGTGTTGTAACAACATCATAACCTTGGTGAGAGAGAGACTCAGCAAGTAAAGAAATCTGCACCGTTTTTCCTACCCCCTCCCCTCCTTCGAATGTAATAAAATAACCTGACACGTATGACCTTAACCTTATTAGCGCGTAACTACAAATATTTCCGTAACCATCCAATTGTTATTTCATAGAATGCATTTTTTACTTTTGCAAAGAAACTTCCTTCCTGAATATTCATTCCGGCAAAAACTAGTTTTTCCAGAAGAACCTTTTTATCTTCTAAAATTTGAATAACACCAACTGATTGCCCAGAAACGATGGGGGCTTTCAATGGACCATGATATTTAATTTTTGCTTTAACATTTACTTTTTTTTCATTCGAAAGCATAAAACTTATTGGTGTTTTAACAATGAGTGGAACAAAATTTTTCTTACCACCGTAAACAGAAGCACGACCAACCGTTTCTTCTTTTGTGAAAATTGTTTTGAGATCAAATGCCGTCATCCCCCATTGAAGAATGCGTTCTATTTCTTTTGTATATTTTTTACCATCTTGCAAACCATTGATTGCTAAAAAAAGCCGTCGATGATTTTTAGAAATGGTGGCAACCATTGAAAAACCTTCTTTTTCACTGTAGCCAAAACCAAATCCTTCTACACCAATTTCCTTAGAAATAAGAGGATTTTTATTACGTTGAAAAATATTATTCCATGTAAAATGAGGCTCACAATAAAGTGCATAATAATCCGGATATTCCTGAACAATATGACGTGCTAATATAATCATATCACGCACAGTTACAAATTGTCCCTCTTCGGGTAGCCCTGTAGCATTAACAAAATGACTCTGAGATAATCCGATTATTTTTGCGCGCTGATTCATCAGTTTTACAAAATGATCTTCATGTCCTGATATTCCTTCAGCAAGAATAATAGCAGCATCATTTCCATTCACAATAATTAAACCACGTAAAAGATCAGAAACACTGATTTCTGTCTTTATCTTTGCAAACATAGTGGTTGTACCGGAAGGTGCTCCACCTTTGCGCCAAGCATTTTCACTGACCTTGAATTTCTGCGTACTTTTTAATAATCCTTTTTTTAATTGATGAAATACAACTTCTGCTGTCATCAATTTTACTAATGAAGCAGGAAAAAAAGGAATATCACTTTGTTTTTCATAAAGTATTGTCTCTGTATCATCATCGAGTAATAACAGTTGTGATGCGGGAGTTTGAAAATCTTGTGCTCTCCCCCACGTATCAAATGCCAATACTCCCCATAATATCAATAAGATCCTTAATGCTGTATACATAGCTGCTCCTCCCATCCCAAAGATCAACATAAAGAATCTTATATAGGAAAAAACTTTTTTATTTCCGCAAATTAAGGAATTATTGACAACTCAAGAAAAGATTTTATTTTTATTCAGCGTTAACAAAAGTAATATGCTGCACTTTTTATCTTCCACGTAGATTCATTTTAATCTTTTAAAGTGTGAGAGACAAAAAGATTTTTTTATTTATTGTTTTATATTGATAGTACATTGATTTTTTATGATAAATTATAATATTTTAACGTGGATCTGATTAAAAATACTGTAAGATTTTTTCGTTATATTTCCTCTCATATTTAATTCAATACAATCGCTTACTTACGCGTCATAAGTAGGGTTCGTATATGGATAAAGTTATTAAAAAAGAGAGTAAAAATACTTCTTATAAACCTCTCAAGTGTTAAGAATTATCGCATAAAACATTGGGGATTTGCAAAGTGTATGATGGTGTCGATTTATATCTTCATAAGTGTAAAGATGCTGATGTCTAAAGGCGTTAACAGTTATACCATTCACAGGCGCTGTCGCAAAATAGACTTGTAGCATGTTAAAGTATGTCTCTTTTAAATAAGTCCATGAATTGGCAATGTAAGTGTATTTTGTTTGAGACGCTCTGTTTTTCGTGAGGGAACTTACTCCATTAAAGAACATGATAAACAAAAGCATGAGATAATGCATAATCTTTTCATAAGATATTACCGTAGATACTTTAGAAAGATGCAAGGCCGAATCAAAAGAAAATATTTTTTTACTTGTTAAGCTTTTTATTCCTCTCAAATCGATTGTACAAGTTGTTTTAGAGATTACACAAACAGACTGACACAATAATTTACCTTCGTCTAGCAAAAGCTATTACAGCAAGAAAAGTACACGCTTTATTAAGCAAGCAATATCATAATAACGACGAATAGACCAGCAATGGAGTGGAAAGGCCGTACTGAATTTATAATAATAGAACCCAACCACGCTTTTTGAAAAGGACAAAGCGCTTTAAGATAAAAATCCTACACTAAATCCGTAATTTCTTACCTTTTTTACTAGAAAATTATATAGATAAAAAATCAATGCATTTTTTCTTAAAACAGTTGTAGCCAATTAACCTTTGTTTTTTTGTTTAGCTTATTTATAGAAGCAACTTGATCGAATGGTATCGGCTTATCAACCATGATAGGACCAATTTCTGGCAATTTAACTGCAACAGTTTTATTACGTTGTTCTTGTTCAACAGCAGCTGCTTTAGCTAATTCTTTTTTGTTCCTTGTATTGCGCTGCTCTTTTAACAAAACAGTTTCTCTTTTTTTCGCAACATTTTCCGACGCTAATGAATATGGGGCAGCATTTCCAGGAGTATAAGAGGACATTAAATATGCAGCATCATAATAGCCAACAGGTGCTTCAGCAATATATTCTACTTTAACATCTGCGACCCCCCTATCTACATACCCCAATATTGCCGCAGCTTGCCTTGATAAATCAATGATTCTGTCTTTCATAAAAGGTCCGCGATCATTCACTCTAACAACGATTGAAGACCCATTTTTCAAATTAGTAACACGAGCATAGCTAGGTAAAGGCATTGTAGGATGAGCAGCAGTCAAAAGATTCATGTCATAAATTTCACCGTTGGCAGTTAAACGTCCATGAAAATCTGAACCATACCATGATGCTTCGCCAACACGTTTATAAGTTGGATCACTTTGAGGATAATACCACTTTCCTTTTATTTGATAAGGTTTACCAACAATCGCTCGTCCACGCTTTTTTTCTTCCGATTGATTCTTCTTATTGGATACTTGTTGAGGTAGTACAGAAGTGTTTACGTTAATTGGTTTATTATGATAGGAATCTTTTATTGAAAAATTCATAGTTTGGCTTGCGCAACAAGATACCAGTGACTGAGAAATGACGATCATAGAAAACAATTGAAGTGTTGGTTTAATCATAAAAGTAATTTTCTTTTTTCTATTTGAAGGCATCTATTCAGTCCACTTATTTCTGTTAAGTACTACTTGTAAAACCACGTCACGCTTTTTGTACGCAACGGAAGAATTTACGTTTTTAAATGATTCCCCTCGCGTATATACCACTCTTGAATTGGCCCCTTTTATCAAAAAATTAACGTATTGTTAACCTTTTTATGGTTTTCATACGAAATAAATGTAATATAGTAGATGTTAAAAAGATTAAAAGTTAAATAAATCAACATCTTATAGAAAATTCATTTCATAATATAAGTGTGAATAAGTGGTGATTTTAGCAACTGTTTTGCGAATCATGTAATGCAGTAGGTATTTAAAATACCACCTATGGATTGAGAAAATTAGAAACCGCATATGCTGCCAACGCAGGTACAACCCTATCCGTAAGCTTAAAACTCTTTTTTGTTGGAAAGGAGACAGCATAGCATCGCTCTATTCCAAAACAGCTGATAAAAAAATGACAGACTATAGAATCAATAAAAACTTCAAAAAGAATCAAAAAAAGATTCTTAAATTTTTTATAGCCTATTGATATTACTTAAATTTGGTGAGCGCGCAGGGATTCGAACCCTGGACCTACTGATTAAAAGTCAGTTGCTCTACCAGCTGAGCTACGCGCTCTCACACAAGCTATCTAGTTTGCATACTATCTAGTTTGCAGAAAGTGAAGGGAACATACGGTTGACTTTCCATTTGGTCAACACCTTTTGGAAAAAAATATTATTATTTTCTTCAGTTATCAATAATTTTCCGTTTTCGCCCCTTTACTTCATCATTGTATAAGTACTCTTTAATCTTATTTTTGAAGTTTCAATAAAGGAAAAATTTTACTGCAAAATATTGCATAGATTCGAAGCGTTAAAATTATGAGAAATTACCCCCCTTCCCCTCACATGGGTTGTTGAGCATAATGGGTAGAGAAGAAAAAATACCTTTTATTATAATATTATTTTTATATCTTAGTGTTCAATTTTTAAATATAAATACAGATTTATAAGATAATATATTGATTTATAATAATTTATCATTTTTTTCACTTGAGTGAGAAGTCTCAAATACTGTAAGCTTATCTCATTTCAAACCTTTTTTATATTGAAACAATAAAAAGGATTTTCTTAACCAATATAAGTGAGAGAATAAAACTATAAAAAAGAAATGAAAATACCTTTTATGCCTCCTTTCAATAATCAAAATTTATCGCAACATTAGGGTTCATGAAAATAGTATATAGCAGTTGACACGTTAGACCTGAAAATGGAACAATGAGCAACAATGGCATTTTGAGAGTATAATTTTATTTATGCATAATGAATATATAACGAAAGCCAGTTTATCCTATAGAATAAAGTAGATATGAAGCAAAATTTAGTCTCATTGAAAATATCTCGAATGACTATAAATTGTGTTCACTATTAGAGCTGTAGATAATTTTACTAAGAATAAAAAAGCAGAAATAATATGCAGTATGTAAAATGATTTTAAATACCCATAGAGAGTTCTAAATATATAGAATGCCTTCTATTTAACTTTTTTATATCAGAAATTAGAAAACATGTAGATATATTTTTAGAAGAAAAGGATAATACTGGTCATAAAATTTGGTGTTAGATAATTCAGTCAGAACTATAAAGTATATATATATATATATATACTTTATTTAATATTAATATATATAGTATATAAATAATAATTTAAATATATCTATAAATAAACATATTGATTTATTAAATGATAAGATCAAAAACAAAGAAAATAATTTTTATTTGGCGATAAAAATTGTAAAAGTGCTATATATACATGTATTTTTACTTTACTAATTTTTATTATTTTGATTGGAATATTGAATGTTAACATGTAAACAATATGAGCTACTCTTGTTTATTCATAACCATATAAAAGAAACTGGTGTTCCTCCTTCTTTTGAAGAAATGAAAAATGCATTAGAACTTTCTTCAAAGTCTGGTATTCATAAGCTCATTATAGCCTTAGAACAACGAGGTTTTATACGTCGCTTGCCCAATCGTGCTCGTGCTGTGGAGGTGATTCGACTCCCTGAAAAAATAACATTTAACCTTTCTTTAGCACGTAAAATTTCTCCCAGTATGATAGAAAGAAAGAAAAGGGAAATATCAAAAAGCTTGAGTCCCTTTGATGAAGAAGAAAAAAAAAATATCACCATTCCTATTATGGGACGTATTTCTGCGAGCGTACCCGCCTCTGCTATACTGCAACAAATAAACAGCCTTTCTCTTCCACTCGATATGGTTAATACAGGTGAGCACTACGCATTAGAAGTTAAAGATGATTCTATGATGGAGGCTGGTATCTTTGATAAAGATACGATCATTGTGAAACGTCAAAATACAGCAATAACAGGTGAAATTATTGTTGCGTTTATTGATAAAAAAGAAGCCACATTAAAACGTTATCGACGCAAAGGAGCTTCTATTGCATTAGAAGCTGCAAATCCTCATTATGAAGTACGGACATACGAATCTGAGCGTGTAGAAATACAAGGCAAACTTACCGGACTTATTCGCAAATATTAAAAAATAAACCTTATAGTACGCGATATATATCGCAATAAGAAGCTATTGAGTATTTTTTTATTGTGCCACACGCAATTGACTTCTTCTCCACAGCCAAAGGATGCCCCCAATTCGGTTTATAAACAATCCAGATCCTTATCGAGCGGGTTTCACTTTCCTTTCCCTCCATGTTCTTCACTTAATGCAAGGCTTGACAAGTAAGTTTTAAAATATTCACCACGTACTTTGAAAAGAACTTAAATGCTTTGAAGGAAGCTGTCTTATATCATCATCCTCAATAACGGAATTTTACGATATAATAAGACAAAATTGTATGCATGCATACAAACACATAAAATTTTGTAGAAAAAAATCAAATAACTTTGTAACAGATTGTATTGCATAGGTATAAAAATAAAGAACATTATTTTTAAATTAATAAAAGCGTAACTCAATCATTCATAGTAATTGTAGGATCATCATGGTAGCACCTCGTATTAGTTTTGTCTCCCTCGGATGCCCAAAAGCACTCGTAGATTCTGAGCGAATTATTACACGCCTTCGCTCTGAAGGGTATGAGATTTCACGTCAACATCAAGGAGCTGATGTCGTTATTGTGAATACCTGTGGTTTTCTTGACTCGGCAAGGAGAGAATCATTAGCCAATATTGATGAAGCTCTTAAAAAAAATGGAAAAGTTATTGTAACAGGGTGTCTTGGTGCTGATCCTGATGCTATTCGCCAAACATATCCTAATGTATTGGCTATTACAAAACCGCAAGCTTATGAAAGCGTTATAGAAGCTGTTCATACAGCAATTCCTCCTGTTCATGATCCTTTTCTTGATTTAGTTCCTCCCCAAGGTATTCGTTTAACACCTCGCCATTACGCCTACTTAAAGATTTCTGAAGGATGCTCTAATCGGTGTAGTTTTTGTATCATCCCTACTTTGCGTGGTGATCTCACTTCACGTCCCATCAGCGATGTTCTTCGTGAAGCTGAAAAACTCGTGCAAGCGGGTGTAAAAGAACTTTTGGTTATTTCACAGGATACGAGTGCTTATGGTGTTGATCTTAAATATCTCGAAAATTCTTGGAAAGATCGTACAATCAAAACTAAATTCTTTGATCTTTGTCGCGAACTAGGCGATATGGGTATTTGGGTACGTATGCATTACGTTTATCCTTATCCCCATGTTGATGAAGTTATCGAACTTATGGCTGCAAAAAAAATTCTTCCTTATCTGGATATACCTTTTCAGCATGCATCACCAACTGTTTTGCGTCACATGAAGCGTCCCGCACTTATGGAAAAAACAAACCGTAGAATTGAAAAATGGCGGAAAATATGTCCAGATCTTACTTTGCGATCAACATTTATCGTTGGTTTTCCTGGTGAAACGAATGAAGATTTTAATATACTTCTAGAATGGCTAGAAGAAGCAAAAATTGAACGCGCGGGGTGCTTTAAATATGAAGAAGTAAAAGGAGCTGCCGCAAATGATTTGGGATTAGAAAATATTCCTGAAGAGGTGAAAGAAAACCGCTGGCATCGTTTTATGGCAAAACAACAACAAATTTCTACACATCTTTTAAAGAAAAAAATTGGAAAAAGACTCCGAGTGCTTATCGATGAAAGTCAAGGAAAAGTTGCCAAAGGACGTAGTCAGTACGATGCTCCAGAAATAGATGGTGTTGTCCATATATCATCACGACGCCCACTGCGTGTTGGTGAATTTGTCACCGTTAAAATCGAACAATCGGATGCCTATGACCTTTATGGTATAGCAGTTTAAAAATTTAACTCCTTCCCTGTCCTCAATGATGAAGATTTCTTCAGCATTGGTTTATAAAAAAGCGACTTTTCATAACAAGAACCGATCATGTGACTTACTTCATGAGAATTTACGAGCAATCCTTACTCTGAATGTTTGCTATACACTCCCAAAATACCAAGCAGTTATATATTCTCTTAATTTAATGCCTTAAATGAGCTTTAAATGGCGGTGACGGCGGCGAAAAAGAATAAAATCCACACAAGGCTCACCATTTTTAATTAACAAAAGAGCAAATCGACAACCGTACTATTTTCCCATTTTTCATATTACGACAGTCATTGGTTAGTGAAAGGAAACTTTTTTCAAGAGTGTTTTATGCACACAAGAATTTCCTTTGTGATATGCAAACGGATGTTTTTTATGGTTGCAATATAAGAGAATTTGAAACAAAACAATCTGACGATATTTAAATGAAAAAAAATAAATTATCATTATAAATAAGTATCTTATCTTAAACTCTTTAAACTTATTTTTAAAATATCTAATTTTTATTAACACGTTTTAAAATCAAAGAATTTCTTATCAAGCAAATGACTTGGGCGTACATTTGTTAAAGCGCGAATCATCGTATCTTTACGTCCTGGCATTTGTCTTTCTATATTTTTCAGCATTTCTTTCATTGCATTACGTTGTAATCCATCTTGACTACCGCAAAGATTACAAGGAATAATTGGAAATTGCATTTCTTGAGAAAATTTTTCCATATCTTCCTCAGCAGCATAAACAAGAGGACGTAACACAAAAAGATCTCCTTCATCATTTTTAAGTTTTCCAGGCATGGCAGCTAATCGGCCACCGTGAAACAAATTCATAAAAAATGTTTCTAAAACATCATCACGATGATGACCTAAAACTAATGCAGAACATCCCTCTTCACGTGCAATACGATAGAGATTACCACGTCGTAATCGAGAACAAAGTGAACAATATGTCTGCGACTCTGCCAATTTATCTGTAACAATGGAATAAGTATCCTGATATTCAATACGATATGGAATTTTATAAGAACTTAAAAAGTCTGGAAGAATATGCTTAGGAAATCCTGGTTGCCCTTGATCAAGATTACAGGCTAGAATTTCAACGGATAAAAGACCTCGCCACTTTAAGTCTAAAAGAAGCGCTAATAAACCATAAGAGTCTTTTCCACCCGATAAAGCAACAAGCCATTTTTTCCCTGTAGAGAGCATAGAAAAATCATCCAAAGCTTGTCGCATATGACGTAAAAGTCGTTTGCGCAATTTATTAAATTCTACGCTTGAAGGAGCAACACGAAACATTGGATGACAATTATCTGCTTCGCTTATTAAAGGATCATCTCTCCCTTTGTTTTCTTCTATTGCCTGATATTCAACTGAAACATCATTCATAATACCATATCCTGCACAATAAACGGCTCGTTTTGCAAAGATAAAAACAAATATTAAAGCAAGCTTACATTTATGTTTTTTGAATTTATAAATTAGATACACAAAAAAGAAATGGAACTATACAAATTTATGACTATAAAACATAGCAATAAACTTAATATAGAACCATTTACAAAAAGAACTTATTAACTTCAAATACTGTAAGAATAACACAATATTTTGAAGTTATCATAATAGAAGAGAGAAACAATTTCTCTTACAGAAAAATTATCGAGAATAAAATTCAACAACCAGATTAGGTTCCATTTGCACAGCATAAGGAACATCTGCAAAAGCAGGAATACGTGTAAAGGTTGCTTTCATCTGTTTATGATCTGCTTCAATATAATCAGGGACATCACGTTCTGCCAATTGCACTGATTCTAACACTAAAACAAGTTGTTTCGATTTTTCCCGAACCTCAATAACATCACCTGGTTTACAACGATAAGATTGAATGTTTGTGCGCCGCCCATTGACATTAACATGACCGTGATTGATAAATTGGCGAGAAGCAAAAATCGTAGGTACGAATTTTGCACGATAAACAACAGCATCCAAACGTGATTCTAACAGACCGATAAGATTTTCACCAGTATCGCCCCGTCGACGAGCTGCTTCTTCATAGGTTTTATGAAATTGTTTTTCTGAAATATCTCCATAAAACCCTTTCAATTTCTGTTTAGCGCGCAACTGAACCCCATAGTCAGAAAGTTTTCCTTTACGACGCTGTCCATGCTGACCTGGACCATAATCACGACGATTGACAGGAGATTTTGGACGCCCCCAAATATTTTCTCCCATACGACGGTCAATTTTATACTTTGTTGTTTCGCGTTTACTCATCGCATTTCCTTATAAAATAAAACACGAGATCTTAAGACCCCAAGGAAACGCGCCCTCCTCTGCCTTTAAATACTAAAGACTGACAGAACACCTTAACATATCAATATGCAAAGTTATCCACGGGACACGTCAATTAATGCTATTTTCTTGAAAAAATAGCTAGATCACCATTATTGGTCTCGTAACCCAAAGTCAACTCCTTTCATGAGTTTTAAGCCAAATCCTTTAAACAAATTCTCCGTTAAAGAAGTGATATTTTTCGATGTCAACAACGCAAAATCTTGATATTTCTTTATATATTGATGGTGTATCTTTCCCGACAATGGTAATAAAGATCTGATATGTTTGGCGATCGCTTTCGCCGGATCAATCCACTCAACGGACCATAAAGCATGTTCACGAAAGAAATTAATCAAAAAAGGATAATGTGTGCAGGCTAAAACAATAACATCCGTATATTGTCCATTTTTTTCCACAAAACATGGCAGGATTTCTTTTCTTAACTCTTCTGAATCGATAGATTTTCCCCGTAAATAATCTTCAGCAAGTCCAGCCAGCTTTTTACTTCCCACAAGCTGAACATGACACTGTCCAGCAAAAGAGTTAATTAATTCATTTGTATAAGCACGTTTAACTGTTCCAGGAGTCGCTAATACGGAAATAAAACCAGATTTTGTTTGTTCAGCAGCTGATTTAATTGCAGGAACCGTTCCTACAAAAGGGACATGAGGAAAATTCTGTCGTAAATCTGCTATCATCAGTGTAGAAACAGTGTTGCAAGCAATTACACATAAAGCTGGATTGTAACGTGTTAAAAGATTTGTAAAAATCTTCAAAATACGCTCTTTCAAAATATTTTCTTTCCAATTTCCATAAGGAAATCCTGCATCATCAGCAACATAGATAAATTGCATTTCAGGAATAAGAATACGCGCTTCCCTAAACACTGTTAAACCACCAATACCGCTATCAAAAAAAAGAACAGGTCGTTCATCCATTAGTTTTCACACTTATTTTTAATTTTTTTACGATCACGTTCTTCAGGTGCTCTACTCCCCCGTGGATATTGTGGCGAAAAATGATCCAAAGAAGATATAATGCCTCGCAATAAACGAACCTCAGGTTCACTAAAGTTAGCGCGCGTAAAAACAGAGCGCAAATTTGCAAGCATTACTTCTTTGCGTTCTGGGGGTCTAAAATACCCACGGATATTCAAAGCCTCTTCTAACTGAGATAAAAAACCATGAAATATTGTTTTATTTGCAGGTTCCATCTCTGCGGCACGAAATGCTGTATCGCTGACATTCTCTAAACCAGTTTTCATCCATTCGTAAGACATTAAAAGAACCGCTTGCGCAATATTAAGTGACGCAAAAGCAGGATTAACTGGAAAAGTAATAATTTCATCAACAAGGCTGATTTCATCATTTTCTAGTCCCCATCTCTCTCTTCCAAAGACAATCCCGGTCTTATGTCCGATACTTTCACGCTGACGTAATACGCTTGCTGCTTCGACAGCACTTTTTACAGTTTTAAATCCACATCTTTCACGTGCTGTTGTGGCAAAAACATAGTGTAAATCTGCAATTGAATCACGCAATGTGTTAAAAATCACAGCATTGTTAATGACATGATCAGCTTTACTTGCAGCAGCTCTAGCTTTTTCATTTGGAAACATTTCTCGAGGATTGACTAATCGAAGCTTAGAAAGCCCAAAATTTGCCATTGCCCTTGCGACCATACCAATGTTTTCAGGAAGCTGCGGTTCAACTAAAATAATAATGGGACCATTTGTTAAATTTTCACGATTCTTATTCGTTCCTGCCATCAATCTTACCTAGTTTCACTTAAACTATCTCCCTCTCCACTATTTTTTACGAAACCTTTTTCACAATACTCTAATGCTGTTTAATAATAAATTATAGACAATGTTATCTTTTCATTCAAAGATAATAGTTTCTAAACCTAATAATAAATTTTAAAAGCCATTAAAGTGAACGATATCGTAGCGTTTTTTACATCAATTTTATCTACTTTTAATAGGAAACAGCCCCTGCAAATCATAATCTCAGTTGAATTATGAAATCATAAATCCTAAAAAGGGATATGCACTTTATTCCCAAACTTTTTCCTGCAAAGCTTATCCGTCGTTATAAACGTTTCCTTGCAGATGTTCAACAAGATGATCAGCATGTCCTCACCGTGTCTGTACCTAATACAGGATCAATGCTTGGATTAACAGCTTTCAACACCAATATTTGGCTTTCTTATCATAACAACATCAAACGAAAATATGCCTATCAATTAGAAATTATTGAAGCCGATAATACTTTGGTTGGTATTAATACTTCTTTACCCAATAAACTTGCGTTAGAAGCAATTCAAAACGGATTACTACCAGAATTAAATGGATATAAAACAATTTTAAAAGAACAACGCTATGGGACACAATCACGAATTGACTTTCTTTTACGTGATGACATTCTTCCTGATTGTTACCTAGAAGTCAAAAATGTTCATTTTATTCGTCAGAAAGGATTAGCAGAATTTCCTGATAGCGAAACAAAACGTGGTGCACGTCACCTTGATGAGCTCATAGGAGTTGTACAACAAGGAAAACGAGCTGCTATGCTTTATATTATTCAACGAGAAGATTGCTCAGCTTTTACAATTTGTCATGATCTTGATCCACTCTATGGACGTAAGTTTGATTTAGCATTAAAATCAGGAGTAGAATGTTATGCTGTAAAGTGTCATGTAAGTGTAGAAGGCATTTTTCCGATTCAGAGAGTAAAAATAGAAAATAGAAGAAACAATGACTGAGTATATCGAATATAATAAAATCCCTTTAAAATTTAATGGAAAAATCCGCATTTTCGATGATTATGCTTTTGCTAAAATGCGTGAAGTTGGTCGTATTGCTGCAGAATGCCTTGATGCGCTTACAGATATTATTAAGCCGGGCGTTACTACGCAAGAAATAGATGATTTTGTATTTATTTTTGGAGCTAAGCGAGGAGCACTTCCTGCTGATCTAAATTATCATGGATACAGCCATTCATGCTGTACATCTATCAATCACGTTGTCTGCCATGGCATTCCCAATAAAAGGCCTTTGCAAGAAGGTGATATTGTAAATGTTGATGTAACCTTTATCCTTAATGGTTGGCATGGGGATTCAAGCCGAATGTATCCTGTTGGAAAAATTAGGCGTGCCGCAGAACGCTTGCTAAAAATAACCTATGAAAGTCTTATGCAAGGAATCGCTGTCGTTAAGCCTGGAGCAACGACAGGTGATATTGGGGCAGCCATTCAACAGTATGCAGAATCTGAACGCTGTTCAATTGTGAGAGATTTTTGCGGACATGGTATCGGCCAGCTTTTTCATGATGCTCCCAATATTCTCCATTATGGAAATCCTGGAGAAGGAGTTGAATTAAAACAAGGTATGATGTTTACAATTGAGCCTATGATTAACCTTGGTAAACCACAAGTTAAGATTTTATCTGACGGTTGGACTGCTGTTACCCGTGACCGCTCTCTGACAGCACAATATGAACATACAATTGGTGTTACAAATGAAGGGTATGAAATATTTACACAATCTCCTAAAAATATTTTTTATATTCCAAATTCCCATACCTAACGCAATGTAGAGATGTTATGGCTAAAAAATTAAATCAAAAGGAAGATACTCAAAGTAATCACTTTGCATTAACATCGAGTTCTCCACTCACCCCAGTATCAGAAAGAAAAAGTGAAGAGCCTCAGAAAAACGCACAGCTTCATAAACATTATCAAGGACATCGTGAACGTCTTCGGAAGCGCTATTTAAAGTCAAAAGGAAATGCAATCGAAGATTATGAATATCTTGAATTATTGCTTTTTCGCACAATCCCCCGCGCAAATACAAAACCCATAGCTAAAAATTTGATAGCACGTTTTGGTTCATTAGCTGATGTATTGGGAGCTGATATTCACCGGCTTCAAGAAGTTCAAGGATGTGGTCCCGCAACTGCAATTGATTTAAAAATTATCTCAGATGTTGCTGGACGTCTTGCTCGTGCACAATTATTTAAACGCGATATTTTTTCATCATGGGATAAAGTGTTAGCTTATTGTAAAGCTGTTATGGCTCACGAAACACGTGAACAGTTTCGTATTTTGTTTCTTGATAAGAAAAACGGCTTACTTGCTGATGAGGTGCAACAAACTGGAACCATTGATCATACCCCTGTTTATCCTCGTGAAGTTATTTCTCGAGCTTTAGAGTTATCCGCATCAGGACTGATTTTAGTCCACAATCACCCTTCTGGCGATTCCACACCATCTGACGCAGATATAACAATGACATACAGATTAAAAGACGCAGCAAATGCATTAGGCATTACTATCCACGATCACCTTATTATCGCACGAAATAACCACACGAGCTTTAAAGCATTAAAGCTTATATAAACCTTATATAAACCTTATAGGATGAAAAAAGGCTTCATTCAACGATGAATAACGAATCAATTTTCTAAGTCAATATCTAATATAGCCATTGAAAAATTATAGGACAGCTCATCTTCATCTTCATCTCGATAAATAATACCTAAAAACTCATCCCCCATATAAACCTCACAAGAATCATCCTTCTTAGGCCGTGCTTTGACGTGCAATGCTGAGTTTTGGAATATATTTTTTAAATAATTATTAAGTTTTTTTATTTCATCAGCATTCACTATACTCTCCTATTTTTTGAGACAATTAAAACAATTGCGTGTCATGCAAATAAGACACTCTTATGATTCTGTAAAGTCAGTAAAAAAGCATAATCTGAATATTTACTTAATATTACATATATTCACAACGTTCTTTATACATTCATAAAGAACGTTTACAAAAGGAGTCTATCATTATTAAATATACCCGTATAGATTAAAAAATGGCAAAAAAAACTGTATATTTTTAATAATTTTACTTTATCTCCAATTTTAGCATCTGTATTTAAAATGCATATTCGTAAGAATAAATTGATCAATAATTTATAAGTTTGTTTATTTTATAAAAAATACAAATAAAAATATTTTTTTATTTAAAACTACATTTTTTAGCAAAAAATATTTATTACATCATTCGAAAATAATTCTTTTTAATAACCTTTAAAGTATAATTATCTAATCTTAGAAGAATTACCTCTCTGGAAAATATACAAAATAAGCTAATAAGAGTTTATTTTTCTTTTCATTTTTTATAAAAACTTACGTCATAACAGAAAGATTTTTTAATAAGCTTTTTTCAATTTATACGAAATAAAAATATTGGGTATTTCTGTAAATTCTAAAAGCTATGAAGAGTTCTTATTTTATAGGATAACGAGAAAGAAAATCGATAACGCCTTTTTTATAAACTTTATCGCCTACAGCAAGCATATGATCTCGATCAGGAATTGATAAAGCTTCACCACAAGGCAACAAGGCTGCCAATGGCTCTGCATCACCGCCAATTTCATCTAATGAACCAACGGCAACAAGTGCTGGTTGTTTGATTTTGTAAACTTCAGACGCCGTTAACTCCTGTTTTGATGTAATGATACAAGCAGCAAGAGCACGCCTATCGCTTTTCGTTTGATCTGCAAATTTACGGAACATTAAACCGCGCGTATTGGTAATAGTGGAAATATCTTCTGCTAAAAGGGCCTCAGCAACGGGCTCCCAATTTCCTGCTCCCGTCACCATACCAATACCTAAACCACCAAAAATAACACTGTGTACATATGTTGGATGCAAAAGAGCCATGAAAGCACTAATACGAGCCCCCATAGAATATCCCATAACATGGGCTTTAGATAACTCTAAATGCTGCAGTAACTTTACTGCGTCGCCAGCCATAGCTTGAGGTGTATAAAAGATAGGATCATAACTTTTAACTGAATCTCCGTGACCGCGATTATCAAGAGCAATAACACGATATCCTGCTTCAGTGAGAATACGAAACCAACCCGTTGCATACCAATTCACCCGTGCAGAAGATCCAAAACCATGGATCAACAAAATAGGCGCGCCCTGCCCTTCTTCTCGATAAGCAAATCGCAAACCATTATATTCAAAAAAACGAATATCTTCAGCGGTCATTTTTTATTGCACTTTCCACAAAGTACAGGATGAATAACACGTTGTCCTTTTTGTATCTGTTTTTCAGAAACTTCACCAGCATTAATTTCAAGTGCAAAAGCTGCAGGAACTTCTGATGAAATGGTATTTGTTGAAAATGGAGAAGTATTTTCAATAATCGATACAATAATTCCCTCAGAGTTTAAGAAAATCATATCTAAAGGTAAAGGCGTATTTGCCATCCACATAAAAATTTTCTGCTCATCTCCCGATGGATAACTTTTTTGCTGCTTAAAGAGCATTGCACGATCGCGTGGAAAATCAGTTCGATACATTAAACCAGCTGCTGCTTGAGATGGCGTAAAAGCAATCTCTACCTTATAAAAAACCGGACCTTGCTTTGTATGTATTTCTAAAGGAATCGGATGCACAGGAATCTCTATGGGCTCCTTTGCTACAACAACACGCATATCTAACATAAAAAGCATCACCAATAAAACAATATACCCCTTTTTAAAAGGCTTTAACATTCTTGTCTCCACCACAGAAAAATTTTAAATTTTGTTTCTAAAATAAAAAGTACCAGAGTTTAAAAGTCAAAAAAAAGAGGATTGCTTCCTTGTTATTTTCTAGTTTTTTTCAACGTAATATGCGAAATTTTCTTCATTTGGTTTATGGATTAACGAGAGCCATATTTTCTTTAAAAATCTACCTCTATAGCAATTTACGGAATAACCATCTTTAAAAATATAGAAAACACACTGATTTCACTCGTGAAATTCAATGCGTAGCTAAAGGAATGCCTATGTCCGGATAAATCTCTGCTGTCATTAAACCTTTTTCTCCTTTACCAAAACGTACAAGAACAACTTGACCGGAACGAAGCTCTGCTAAACCAAAACGGCGCAATGTTTCCATATGAATAAAAATATCTTCTGTTCCTTGCCCTCGGCTAAGAAAACCGTATCCTTTGTCACGATTAAACCATTTAACAATTGCTCGTTCTAGTCCACTTTCTGGAGTAACAACAACATGGGTACGGGCAGGAACTTCTGATGGATGAATTGCTGAAGAACAATCTATGGATTTCACCTGAACGCACTTTAACCCTCGTTCAGTTTTTTCCACAGCACAAATGACTTTAGCTCCCTCTAAAGCTGTTTGAAAACCATCCCTTCGCATTACCGTAACATGCAATAATATATCTGGAAAATGAGGTAAATCAGGTACAATAAATCCATACCCCTTACTACCATCAAACCACTTAATGACACCACTGATTTCGATAATCTCCCCACAAGCACCTATACTATCCTCAGATGGGGAACAATCCTTTAATGCATCCTTACTCGTCATAATAACGTGATCCTGTAGCTTGTAAATTGTACGATATTGATTCTCTAGGTTTAAGTAAACATTGCTCTTGTATCAACACGCAAGCCCCAAGATAAGATTTCCCCACATTGTCGTATCTTCCATGTTAATGTCAGAGAATATCAACATGAATATTTATAAAACTATTTGATTGTACACTTTACATACCTTACAAGAAGTGCCCTACAAAAGAGGTCATATAAAAGTTTTTTTACATAATGATATTTTGATTAATGTGTAACTTGCATGATGAAGAAGTTCAATATAAGGTGAAAAAACGACAATTCAATTAAGGAAAATGCGCAATGCAATTGAAGAAAATCCTTACGATAATCGCAGCATTTATGGCATTTACAGCAAATGTTTATGCGAGTGAACCTATTAAGATTGGTGTTTATCTTCCATTAAGTGGTCAAAATGCATTTGGAGGTCAGCTTGAAATTAGAGGTATAGAATTAGCCCATAAAAAAGTTCCAGAAATTTTAGGACGTAAAGTGGAACTTGTTATTATTGATAATAAATCTGATAAAGTAGAAGCGGCTAATGCTGTTATGCGTTTAACAGCAAGTGAAAAAGTGAGGGGAATCATTGGTAGCTATGGTTCTTCACTTTCGTTAGCAGGTGGTGAAATATCTGAAAAGGCAAAGACTCCAACCATTGCAACGTCCTCAACAAGTCCCCTTGTTACACAGGGTAAAAAATATTACTTTCGTGCTTGCTTTATTGATTCCTATCAAGGAGTAGGAATCGCAACTTATGTAAGCCAAACTTTACACGCAAAAAAGGCTGCTATCCTTAAAGATATTTCAAGCGATTATGCTATTGGTCTTGCAAGTTATTTTACGCGTGCTTTCAAAAAATTAGGTGGTGAAGTTATCTCAAATTTAAATTATAATTCTGGAGATCAGGACTTTTCAGCTGTTCTCACGCAAATTATCGCCCAGAAACCTGATATCTTATTCATTCCATCTTACTTTTCTGAAGGTGCTATCATCATGAAACAAGCACGAGAATTAGGGGCTAAATTTCAAATTATGGGTGGAGATGCTATGGATAATCCAGAAACCATTACGATTGCAGGAAAAGCTGCAGAAGGTTTCTTACATACGACACTTCCCTATAGTGAGGATATGCCAAATATGTCAGTAGCTGCGCAAGAATTCACAAAAGAATGGAAAAAAGCTTACCCAGACAAAGAGCCAAATATCAATTCTGTTTTGGGATACACGAGTTATATGATGTTCATGAAGGCTATTGAAAATGCTGGTAGCACTGATCGTGAAAAAATTACTATCGCACTTAGCCAATTAAAAGATTTTCCTACCCCCTTTGGGGATATGTCAATGGATGAAAATCATAACCCTAAAATTCCTATTGGTATCATTAAAATACAGGATGGAAAACGTGTTTATTTAGAAGAAGTTAAACCTGCTTTTTAATTAAAAAGTTTTACTTACTAAAATGCAAGAATTGGTTGAGGATTTTTTTCTCAACCAAATTTAGAAATTTCTTATTGTCCTATGTAAATTAACAAATGTGGAAGGATGAGAGATGAGCACTGAAATGTTCATCCAGTACTTTTTTAATGCACTGGCATTGGGATCTCTTTATGGGCTTATTGCTATTGGCTACACCATGGTCTACGGTATACTGAGACTCATTAATTTTGCTCACGGTGATATCTTTATGCTGGGAGCATATTTTGTTTTCTTTTCCACAATTGGCTTTATGCCTGCTTGGGCAGCTTTTCTTCTTTTGTTCCTTGCTGCTCTTGTTTATTATTCGGTCTTTATAGGCTTTAAAAGGCGTCCTCCAATTTATTGGATTGCTGCTTTTTTAATTCTTGCGCTAGGATTTGTTTATTATTTTAAAATTTCCCCGCAAGACTTTACACCGATTTGGGTTTTAGCTCTTTGTTTTTCCATTTTTATTACAAGTGCTGTGGGTGTTGCTGTTGATCAATTTGCTTATAAACCTCTACGCCATGCTCCGCGTATTTCGGCACTTATCGGTGCAATTGGTGTTTCTTTTTTTATTGAAAATCTTGCTACTGTACTCTTTAGTGGTGTTCCGAAAGGTGTACAACAGCCAGACTTTCTTGTAACACCATTTTTATGGCATCTAGGATCAGGAGCAGATGGTATCATCAGAATTGCTCCCATGTCTCTGATCGTTCCCTTTGTGTCATTAATTCTTATTTTATTACTGTTATGGATTATCCATAAAACAAAACCGGGTCTTGCTATGCGCGCAATCTCCCATGATATTGAAACAACACGTTTGATGGGTGTGTCTGTCAATAAAGTTATTGCGTTTACATTTGGAATAGGCTCAGCTCTTGCCGCCATAGCTGGCATTATGTGGTCTTTACGTTATCCTCAAATTCAGCCTTATATGGGTGTTCTTCCTGGTCTCAAAGCATTTATCGCTGCTGTTATCGGAGGTATTGGTTCGATACCAGGTGCAATGTTGGGAGGATTATTATTAGGGTTTATTGAAATTATGATTATCGCATTTTTCCCCGCGCTATCTGGATATCGAGATGCCTTCGCTTTCATTTTATTGATTCTGATTCTATTGATATTGCCCACAGGATTAATGGGTAAAAGAAATCAGGAGAAAATCTAATGGCAAAGTCAGCGACAACTGTTTTATCGTGTATAAGTGTTTTAGTTCTCATAGGTTTTTTATTTTATGCTGATAGCCATTTTAATGACTATACGCTTCGTATCATCAATCTGATTGCTATTAATGCGATATTGGCAATTTCGCTTAATTTGATTTACGGTTTCACAGGTATGTTTTCTCTTGGACATGCTGGATTTATGGCTATTGGTGCTTATGTTTGCGCAATTTTACTTCTTTCCCCTGAACAAAAAGAAATGATGTGGATTCTTGAGCCTATTGCTGAACCATTATATCATTTGCAGTTACCTTTTTTTATCGCTGTTGTCGTAAGTGGTTTGTGTGCTGCTGTTGTAGGTTTATTAATTGCTTTACCAATATTGCGTCTTGGTGGCGATTATCTTGGAATTGCAACATTAGGTTTTGCGGAAATTATTCGCATTGTCATTACGAACGCAACATCGCTCACAAATGGCTCTTTGGGAATCAAAGGAATACCTCAAAATGCAACATTATGGTGGAACTATGGTTGGCTAGCATTTACAGTTCTCTTTATTGTCCTCTTACTGCAAAGCAATACTGGTAACGTATTACGTGCTATCCGTGATGATGAAATAGCTGCGAAAACTATGGGAATTAATGCTTTTTTCTACCGTAGTTTTTCCTTTACTGTTGGAGCATTTTTTGCAGGTATAGGTGGCGCATTAATGGCGGCTCTTATTTCAACCATTGATCCAAAAATGTTTAATTTTCTTCTGACTTTTAATATTTTAATGATTGTTGTTGCTGGTGGTCTCGGTTCAATTACAGGGAGCATTATTGGCAGCATTATTATTACAGTCATGCTTGAATGGCTTCGTATTATTGAAAGTCCATTTGACTTAGGTTTTATACATATTCCAGAAACCCCAGGGCTTCGTATGGTTGTTTTTTCTCTTTTATTGCTGGTAATTATCTTGTTTTGGAGAAAAGGGTTAATGGGACAACGAGAATTTTCATGGAATGGAATTTATAGCTTTTTGACACGCAAAAAGCTTTCTAATACTGAGGGAAAGCTATGAGCGACAATATCCTTTCACTCAATAATATTGTAATGCGTTTTGGCGGATTAGTTGCTGTAAATAATGTTAATATGGCAATTAAACGAGGAAGTATTACTGGATTAATTGGTCCCAATGGTGCTGGAAAAACAACAGTTTTCAATATGATTTCTGGATTTTATGCTCCTACAAGCGGCATCATTCTTTTTGATGAGAAAAAAATTTCTGGAGCGTCTCCTTATATTATCTGTAGAAGCCATATTGCCAGAACATTTCAAAATATTCGTCTTTTCTCAGGGTTAACGGTTTTGCAGAATGTTATGGTAGGAGCGCATGTTCGACAAAAATATCCTTGGTTTTCTTCAGCTCTCTTTTTTTCAAAAGCAATAAAAGAAAAGAAGGAAGTTTATAAAAATTCCTTGGAGCTCCTTGAACAGCTACAACTTGATCATCTTGCCAATCAATCGGCAACAGCTTTACCTTATGGTGTGCAACGACGTCTAGAAATTGCACGTGCGTTAGCCACAAAGCCCAAATTGCTTCTTCTTGATGAACCTGTTGCTGGCATGAATCCACAAGAAAGTGAAGATCTTAGAAAATTCATAGCAAAAGTGCAAAAAGACTTTGATCTTACAATTCTTCTTATTGAGCACGATATGAAAGTGGTTATGGGGCTTTGCCAACATATTTTGGTTATGGAATATGGCTGTTGCATTGCCAGTGGTACACCAGATGAAATTCGTAATAACCCTAAAGTTATTGAAGCTTATCTTGGCGGAGATGTTTATGGATATTCTTAAAATAAAAAATCTTTACGTTCATTATGGCGCCATTAAAGCTGTCCAAAATCTTTCTATGTCCATAAAGCGGGGCAGTATTGTCACTTTAATTGGAGCCAATGGTGCAGGAAAAAGCAGTATTGTACGTTCTATTACAGGGCTTAATCGCTCTGTTTATGGAGAAATTACCTATAATGGCAAATCTATTATTAAAAAATCACCAGAAGAGATTTTGCGATTAGGGATTGCTCTAAGCCCTGAAGGACGACGTATCATGCCCCATCTCACTGTTTTAGAGAATCTTCATCTAGGCGCTTATATTCGTCACGATAAGCAGGGAATTTCCCGTGATATTGAATGGATATTTGACCTTTTTCCACGCCTACGTGAAAGAGCAAAACAGTTGGGAGGAACAATGTCAGGTGGTGAACAACAGATGGTTGCTGTGGGCCGTGCACTCATGAGCAATCCTGATATGGTCATATTAGATGAACCCTCGTTGGGGTTAGCACCACTTCTCGTTCGAGAAATTTTTTCGATTATTCGAAAAATTAATGATATGGGGAAAACTGTTCTTCTTATTGAACAAAATGCATTTGCTGCACTTTCCATAGCTGACTATGCTTATATTTTAGAGGTAGGACATATTTTATTTCACGGTGAAGGAAAAACTATGCTCTCTGATTCGCGTGTTAAAGAAGCCTATCTTGGTGGGTAAGACTACGAATTAAGGAAATAGAGCTCATCCCTCCACCATTTAAAAGAGCATTTCTCATTAAGGATGAGAAATGCTCCTTTGTGAATTTTGACTATTACATCCACCATTTTTCTGCACTGAATATTCCTGCTTCTTGTTCAATAATGTGCGCTATCTGAAAAATGACTTCTTCAGAAAAAGGTTTACCAATCAATTGCAATCCTAGAGGTAAACCATTTGATGACAGACCAGCAGGAACAGAAATTCCTGGTAATCCAGCCATATTAACTGGTACAGTAAAAATATCATTAAGATACATTGCTACAGCATCATTTTTTATTTTTTCATCAGCAATACCAAAAGCAGATGTTGGTGTTGCTGGTGTCAAAATAGCATCAATGCCTGAAGCAAAACATTGATCAAAATCACGTTTTACGAGTGTTCTTACTTTTTGAGCTCTTAAATAACAGGCATCATAATAACCTGATGAAAGAACATAAGTCCCAACCAAAATGCGCCGTTTGACTTCATCACCAAAACCAACAGAACGCGTATTTTCATACATCTCAATGATGTCTTTCCCAGGCATGCGCAAACCAAAACGCACACCATCATAACGCGCTAAATTAGAAGAGGCTTCTGCAGGAGCTATAATGTAATAAGAAGGTAGAGCATATTTTGTATGGGGCAAAGAAATATCTTTAATCTCAGCACCTGCTTCTTTTAACCAATTTATTCCTTTTTGCCAAAGCTCAATAATTTCTGGAGACATTCCATCCACATGATATTCTTTTGGAATACCGATTTTCATTCCTTTGATTGATTGACCAAGATAACTTTCATAATCAGGAACTGGTAAATTGACGGAAGTAGAATCTTTTTCATCAAAAGAGGCCATTGATCTGAGTAAGATAGCACAATCACGAACATCTCTAGCAACAGGTCCAGCTTGATCAAGAGATGAAGCAAACGCGACAACGCCCCATCGCGAACAACGTCCATAAGTTGGCTTTATTCCCACAGTTCCAGTAAAAGCTGCTGGTTGACGTATTGAGCCACCTGTATCGGTTGCAGTTGCACCAGCACAAATTTGTGCAGCAACAGCGGCTGCGGATCCCCCCGAAGAACCACCGGGTACGAGTTTTTCATTTGAGCCTTTTTTTCTCCATGGACTAATAACGGGACCATAATATGATGTTTCGTTGGATGAGCCCATAGCAAACTCATCCATATTAAGTTTTCCTAACATCACAGCACCATCTTGCCATAAATTAGCCGTGACAGTTGATTCATAGTGCGGTTTAAAACCATCAAGGATATTTGAACAGGCTTGAGTATGAACACCATAGGTTGCAAAAAGATCTTTAATCCCCAAGGGAATTCCTTCCAAAAGCCCTCCCTGCCCTTTCGCTAAGCGACTGTCTGATTCAGCAGCCATTTTCATTGCCTGTTCTGCTGTTATTGTTACATAAGCATTCAAAGTTGGATTCGCCAACTCTATTGCTTGTAAATAAGCTTCCGTTAATTCTGTTGCTTTGAGATTTTTCTTTGTTAGAGCATCACGAGCTTGCGCAATTGTGAGAGTTGTTAAATCAGTCATATTGGTTCTCAAATTTCAAAAATATAAAAAGTTACTCAACAATTTTTGAGACAAGAAAAAAATTTTCTTCTGTAACAGGGGCATTGGCTACAATATCTGCTGCTTTATCGCCATCTGTAACACTATCTTCACGCATTCGTAGAGTCATCGGTATCACAGATGTTAATGGCTCAACTCCACTGACATCAACTTCATTCAATTGCTCTACAAAACCTAAAATAGCATTGAATTTTTTTGTCACAGGTTCTATCTCATCATCGTGGAGGGCAATCCTTGCTAAATGTGCTATCCGCTTGACTGTCTCTTGATCAACAGACATACTCTTTACGCCTTTCTGCTTTTTTGTTTATTTATTTGATCTTTATTCTGGCTATACAAGGCTGCACTTGTAAGTGCAAGAATATTAGATAACATGAATAAAGAATATAACTATAGATCTGAAACATTAAAAAACGTATTATACCTTTATGACTGTTATTAATATAGATGAAGTTATAAAACATCTTTTGCCTAGACAAACAATAGCAGGCTTAGATTTAGGGACAAAAACTATCGGAATTGCGATTTCTGATATGGGGCTGACTGTCTCAAATCCGCGTCCTGTACTACAGCGAAAAAAATTTACAGAAGATGCTTACACACTTATTAAAATTTTTGACCGTGAAAATGTAGGCGTTATTATCATTGGCTTACCTCTTAACATGAATGGAAGCAGTGGCTCTCGTGTTCAAGCAACCAGAGCTTTTGTGAGCAATATGAAAGCTTATACAAAAATTCCATTTGTTTTTTGGGACGAACGTTTATCAACAATTGCTGCGGAACGGTCTCTTTTAGAAATGAATGTATCGCGCGCTAAAAGAGCAAGCCGTATTGATTCGGCAGCCGCCGCTTTTATATTGCAAGGTGCTCTCAATAGAATTCAAAACTTTCATCATATGGAAGGATAGAGAACATTGAGCAAATGCCCTGCATTATATCGTGCAATGAGCATCCCGTAAGAAGATCTCCATTGTCCCCCAAGGCGGCTTTCCATATAGGCATTCGCAACATGTTCTATGTCTGTAGAACGTAATGCTGCTGCTGCTGCTGCATAAGCTACTTGTTCAACAAAAAATCTTCCTGCACCTTCATTTGCTGATGCCATATCACCTGCTGACTTAATAATTTCAATTGCTCGGGGTCCCGCTGGTCCAATATCAAGAGCAATTTTTTCCAACAATTTCTGAAACAATCCCGGTGCTTTTTCAGCAATAAGAATGGCATCCTTTACCAATTGATTAGCAGAACTATTTCTCACAATTCGCGCAGGCCCATTATGCAACATTTGTGATAATGGATTATTCTCTATAAAACTTTCAATACCAAGTTGTGCAATAATTTCACCAACAATAGGCACAACCAATTGACTTACATGATAAGCAATAATAGGTGTCATAATGCGGGCAAAAGCCGCTTCAGAACGGTCATTTGCTGCATTGTCAAATGCTCTCGCTAAACGCAAAACCAATGCTTGTGAGGCAGCTATATCTAATGCAATATCTGCAAAAATACGTTCTGTCAGTGGAGGTAACGGCTGATTGGGCATTTTTTTCCGGAAAAAATCCATACCAAATTGAAGAGCCGCTCGTAAAACACCTGCCGATATGACAGATTGATCGAAACGCATCATCGTCTCGATATCTTTAATAACTTTAAGCCCTTCTCCAGCATTTCCCAAAAGCCAGCCATAACTGCCTTGGAAGTCGACAACCCCCTCTGGTGTTAAAAGTTCTCCAGATCGCTGAATTAAATGACGAATCGATATAGATCCATTTAATGCGCCATTTTCTTGTATGCGTGGAATAAAAAAACAACTTAAATGACCATCTAAATCTGCACTAACAAGATATCCGTCAGCGGTAGGATTAATAACGTTGGTTTTTAGAACATTTAAACGATATAGATCACGTTCCATACTTTCATCGAAAGAAATTTTCTTAACACTTGGAAAATTGAAAGCGTATTTTTCAATATCGTCAAATGCACAAGTTAGAGAAGCAGCCTTTTTATGATGAATAGGCTTTGATGAGGAATCATATTGGCGTGATAAAAGTACATTTTGCCATTTTTTGAAGAGCTCAATATCACTAATTAAAACAGCAATAGCTGCACTCGTTATGATAACTTCATTCAAATGTCCTGTTTCTAAACCAGCAGATAAAGCTAAACGAATCGCACGCGCTTGATAGCGTACTCCATTTTCTGAGCTCGTATTTTCCCAAAGCGAGGTAACCAAACCTGCTTGTCTAGAATATTGTTGAAGAGCTTGATAGGAAGAATGGATCTCTAATCTTTCTGTTGGTTGCCCCCATTCATCATTATAGCATAGTAAAGGCTTATAATGATTCGCTAAGCAAGAAAGTTTCCATGCTTCTCGACTCGCGGCAAAATCCCCTATTTCTTCAAAACTTGCTAACAAAAACTTAGGCAAAGTAGAAGCAATACGAAACATAAGCGTATCGCTAAGAAATGTATTTTTTCGACGAGTATTTTGCGCAGATACAGCACTCATAGGTATATTCCTACATTCAAATCATTCATATCATAGACTATTTGTCTTTTTAGAGTTAAGAAACATTTATCATATTCAAACAAATGCTTGTTTAACCTGTTTAGAGAGAGATAAAGAAGAATGCTATGATGCAAGATAATTTTTTCCCACTTTTCCCTCATCAACATCTTTTAGCTATTAAAGATCTGAGTGTACAAGATCTTAATACATTGCTTGATCGTGCAGAAGCAAATATTATCCTTTCTAACAAAATTGATAAAATAAAATCTACTTTGCATGGACGGACTCAAATTAATCTCTTTTTTGAAGCCTCTACGCGAACACAATCTTCTTTTGAATTAGCGGGTAAAAGGCTAGGTGCACACGTGATGAGTCTTGCGATCGGCAACTCATCTGTAAAAAAAGGAGAAACATTACTTGATACAGCTATAACTCTCAATGCGATGAAGCCAGATATACTGGTTTTTCGCCATAACAGTGCAGGAGCGGCAGCTTTATTAGCACAAAAAGTTGATTGTTGTGTTATTAATGCAGGTGATGGTGCTCATGAACATCCAACCCAAGCTTTATTAGATGCTCTAACCATTAAAAGGGCAAAAGGTCGTATTGAAGGATTAACTGTTGCGATTTGCGGAGATATCTTACACTCACGTGTTGCCCGTTCCAATATCCTGTGTCTCAATGCTTTGGGTGCTCGTGTTCGTGCTGTTGCTCCCTCAACACTCTTACCCGCAGAAATCGCTCATATGAGTGTTGAGGTTTTTAACACGATGAAAGAAGGTCTTAAAAATGCTGACGTTATCATGATGTTGCGCTTACAGCATGAACGGATGACAGGCTCTTTTATTCCCTCTACGCGTGAATATTTCCATTATTTTGGCTTACATAAAGAAAATTTAGCCTATGCCAAAAATGATTCTATTATTCTGCATCCTGGCCCATTAAACCGTGGTGTAGAGATTGCATCCGATATAGCAGATGGACCACAAAGTATGATTCATACGCAAGTAGAAATGGGAATTGCAGTGCGTATGGCTGTCATGGAGGCTCTATTAGATTCACGCGCAAAGATCAGTGGAGAAAAAAAATGATAAAACCAGTTGTTTTTCAAAATGCTCGTATTATTGATCCTTCGCGCGCAATCGATGAAATTGGTACAGTTATTGTTGAAAATGGACGAATTATAGCCGCTGGAAAAGAAGCTCTGAATCAGGGATTCCCTGAAGAAGCAGAAGTTATTAACGCACAAAACAAAGCAATTCTCCCTGGACTTGTTGATGCGCGCGTTTTTGTTGAAGAATTAGGGAATGAACATTGTGAAACAATTACATCAGCAAGTTACGCGGCCGCAGCAGGTGGTATTACTTCCTTTCTTATGATGCCAAACACGCATCCAGTTATTGATAATGTAGCACTCGTTAAATTTATTACGCATACAGCACAGGAAATCTCATTGGTCAATATTTATCCCGTTGCTTCAATCACACAAGGTTTCAACGGACAAGAAATAACCGAATTTGGTTTGCTCAAAGATGCTGGAGCCGTTGCCTTTAGTGAAGGAAAAAAAACACTTCAAAATTCATCTGTTATGCGGCGTGCAATGACTTATGCACGCGATTTTGATGTTCCATTGATGCATGAAACGCAAGATAAAGATCTTACAGGGCAAGGTGTGATGAATGAAGGACTGCTTGCCAGTTGGCTTGGTCTTTCTGGCATCCCTCGCGAAGCAGAAGTTATCCCACTTGAAAGAGATCTACGTTTAGCAGCATTAACGCAAACACGCTATCATGCCGCTCAAATATCGACAGCACTCTCTGCTGATGCACTTCGTTTAGGTAAAAAACGCAGTGAGAAAATTTCAGCGGGTGTATCTATTAATCATTTATCTTTCAATGAAAATGACATTGGACAATATCGCACTTCTTTTCGCTTAATGCCCCCATTGCGTACAGAAGAAGACCGTGTAGCAATGATTGAAGCAATAAAGGATGGGATTATAGATGTTATTGTCTCTTCTCATGATCCTCAGAGTATCGACACAAAACATTTACCATTTAATGACGCGGCAATTGGCGCTATTGGTATGGAGACCTTATTGAGCGCAGCCTTACGTCTTTATCATAATGAGAGCCTATCCCTTCTACGGATAACGGAACTTTTGTCAACGGCGCCTGCAAAGCTCTTTGGACTCAATGCAGGAACACTCAAAAAAGGGGCTCATGCAGACCTTATTGTGGTTGATCTTGAAGAACCATGGGTTGTTTCGAAAGAGAAGCTCTATTCACGTTCAAAAAATACCCCTTTTGAGAATGCACGTTTTCAAGGACGCGTGCTCCAGACCTTTGTGAAAGGGAAAAACGTTTTTAAACTTGATCAACAAATTTAATGAGATTCTTAATGAATGAAGCAGAAATATTTTTTCAATCCACTCCATGGTTTATTTTCCTCATATCTTATCTCATTGGCTCGATTCCATTTGGGCTTCTTTTTACGAAATTGTTCAAAATTGGTGATATAAGAACAATCGGTTCAGGCAATATTGGAGCAACAAATGTTTTACGAACAGGAAATAAAAAGCTTGCTGCTCTAACACTTCTTTGTGATATGTTGAAAGGAACTATCGTTGTTTTCGTTATAAAGTTTTTTAGTGATCCGCTAGACAATAGTATCCTTGTTTCTCTAGCAGGCTTTTTTGTTTTCTTAGGACATCTTTTCCCCGTATGGCTTAAATTTAAAGGTGGCAAAGGTGTTGCTACCTATCTAGGAGTCTGCTTAGGAATCTATTGGCCTGCAGCAATTATTTTTATTATTGTATGGAGTGCGATTTTTCTCCTCATGCGTTATTCTTCATTATCTGCGCTTATTGCTGTTACGATCACACCGATATTTGTTTTTTATTTTTCCGCTTCTTATTTCTATTGTATGCTGATTGTGATGAGCGTATTTGTGTTTATAAAACATTCTGCAAATATCGGTAGATTATTAATTGGGGAAGAAAGTAAGATTGGTACGCAACACGGAGATAAATAAAGGAATCCTGCTTACTGATCATCAACGTCTAAGCTGGTTACGGTTATTGCGCAGTGAAAATATTGGAGCTGTTAGTTTTCGCAATCTCATTGATCATTATAAAACAGCAGAAAATGCTCTGGCAGCACTGCCAGAGCTTAGTAGAAAAGGTGGTGGTTCTGTATCTATTAAAATAGCAAGCTTAGAAGATGCAGAAAAAGAAATGCAAGAAGCTGAAAGATTAGGTGTCCGGTTTATCGGTATGGGAGAACCAGATTATCCAGCATTTCTTAAGGTTACAGAAGCCCCTCCGCCGCTTATTGCTATCAAAGGTAATGTTTCAATTTTTCAAAAAACTTCTATTGGAATTATAGGTTCTCGAAATGCTTCAGCTGCGGGAAAAAAGCTTACAGCTCAATTTGCGCGTTTTCTCGGAGAAGCAGACTTTGTAACAATTTCTGGGCTCGCTCGTGGAATTGATAGCGTTGCGCATCAAGCAAGTTTAAAAACAGGAACTGTTGCAGTCATGGCGGGAGGAATTGATCATATCTATCCTCCTGAAAATAAAAAGTTGCATGAAGATATTATTGCCAACGGTGGAGCCATCATCAGCGAAATGCCCATTTCTTGGAAGCCGCGTGCTATCGATTTTCCAAGAAGAAACCGTATTATTGCAGCTCTATCACTTGGTCTCTTGGTTGTAGAGGCAGCCCTGCGCTCAGGGTCCTTAATTACCGCACGTCAAGCAGCTGAAATGGGACGGCTAATTTTTGCCATTCCCGGTTCTCCACTTGATCCAAGATCTGTTGGTACAAACAATCTTATCAAAGACGGTGCTCTACTCACCACACATCCTTCTGACATTATAGAAACACTTACGCCATTAATTTCACCGCTTCCAAATTCGCAACTCAATTTTTTTGAGGAACCATCCTCCTTACAACTTGAAAAGGAGAATTTTAATTTAGCAGATGAAAAAAACAGCGATCTCTCTTTAGCAGATGATGATGCAGCACGTGCAGCAGTTCTCTCCGCTCTTTCAACAACGCCAATCGATTTAGACACACTCAGTATCCACTCAGGTGTTTCACTCCCAGCTCTCTACCTCTTGTTGGTAGAACTCGACCTTGCTGGAAAGCTTATTCGACACTCTGGTGGTTGTGTGTCATTGTCGAATCTTGATCTTCCCCAAGAGCTTCAGCACTATTAATAATGCTTTGCCCTTCTTTGGCAACCATATCCAAAAGCAATGCTAAAAGCGGACTGTGCGCCTGACGTGCCATCTGATTCATTTGCTTTGACATGTCTGTAATATATTGGATAACTTTTAAATGATTTATAAACATAATCCTCTATCCTTGAGCATTTCCCCTCCTACCTCTCAATAGACGTTATCTTAGTATTTCGCCGTATGTTTTTGTAATAACAGTGGAAAATAAATCGTGTAATTCTATATAGGGTGTACTCTAATAATGACAATCATAAGTTGTACAATATTCATGTTTTTTATATGGCTAATATTTTTTTATGTGCTCTTAAGCAATTGGCATTAGCTATTCGCGTAAAAGGCGTTTATAAAAAAATTTTTATTTCAATATTTGGGTAAAATTATGAATATCGTTATCGTTGAATCTCCAGCAAAAGCAAAAACAATTAATAAATATCTTGGGTCTCAATACAAAGTTGTCGCATCATTTGGACATGTTCGTGATTTGCCTGCAAAAGATGGTTCTGTTTTACCGGATCAAGATTTTTCTATGAAATGGGATATAGATTCTGCTGCCGCTAAACGTTTAAATGAAATAGCAAAAGCCGTTAAAGAAGCCGATAGCCTTATATTAGCAACAGACCCTGATCGTGAAGGGGAAGCTATTTCATGGCATATTCTGGATGTTCTCCGTCAAAAAAAAGTTTTAAAAGATAAACCTATTAAAAGAGTTGTCTTCAATGCCATCACCAAAAAGTCTGTGCTTGATGCTATGAACAATCCACGTGATATTGATACATCACTTGTAGATGCTTATCTTGCACGTCGCGCTCTTGATTATCTCGTTGGTTTTACACTTTCACCTGTTTTATGGCGTAAACTCCCTGGTGCGCGTTCAGCAGGACGGGTTCAATCGGTTGCTTTGCGTATTATTTGTGATCGTGAATCAGAAATAGAACATTTTATCAAAGAAGATTATTGGTCCATTACAACACAGTTAAAAACCATCCGAAATGATAGTTTCCAAGCAAGATTGACAATGTTTAATCAAAGAAAAATAGGCAAGCTTGATATTCAATCTCAAGAACAAGCAGACCAAATTCGCTTTATGCTGGAGAAAGCTCAATATCATACACTCAGTGTTGAAGCAAAACCTACAAAGAGAAATCCTTTTCCTCCATTTACAACCTCTACACTACAACAAGCAGCTTCTTCAAAACTAGGTTTTTCAGCTTCTCGCACTATGCAAATTGCCCAAAAGCTTTATGAAGGCATTGAAATTAATGGTGAAACGGCAGGGCTTATTACTTATATGCGTACCGATGGTGTGCAGATAGCACCAGAGGCTATTGATTCAGCACGAAAAGTTATTCATGAAACTTTCGGAAAAGACTATATTCCTGAAAAGCCACGTTTTTATTCAACAAAGGCAAAAAATGCACAGGAAGCACATGAAGCGATCCGCCCAACAGATTTTCAACGCAATCCTAGTCAAGTCCGTAATTTTCTCGATAGCGATCAAGCAAAGCTCTATGATCTGATATGGAAGCGTGCCATTGCCAGCCAAATGCGCTCTGCTGAAATTGAACGTACAACTGTTGAAATTGAAGCACAGACAGGAGAAAACTGTGCAAATCTACGGGCAACAGGATCTGTTATTCGCTTTGATGGCTTTATTTCCGTCTACACGGATCAACGAGACGAAGAAAATAATGAAGAAAATGAAACAACACGTTTACCACAAATAAACACTGGTGAAGCACTTACAAAAGAAAAAGTTGAATCTGTACAACATACCACAGAACCCCCTTCTCGTTATTCTGAAGCTTCATTAATTAAAAAGCTTGAGGAGTTAGGAATTGGTCGTCCTTCAACTTATGCATCCACATTGGCGACATTGTGTGACCGTGGATATATTGTCATTGATAAACGAAAGCTTATTCCCGATGCCAAGGGACGTATTGTTACGGCCTTTCTTGAAAATTTTTTTAATCGCTATGTAGAATATGGTTTCACAGCAGATCTTGAAGAAAAGCTGGATCTTATCTCTGACGGCAAACTTTCTTGGAAAGACGTATTGCGAGATTTTTGGGATGGATTTAATGCATCTATTAGCAATATCCAAGAACTCCGTATAACCAATGTTCTTGATGCTTTAAATGTAACATTAGCACCTCTCGCCTTTCCTGAACGCGAAGATGGAAGTGATGTGCGTTCCTGTCCTCTTTGTAAAAATGGTCAATTATCATTAAAACTTGGGCGTTATGGTGCTTTTGTTGGCTGTTCCAATTATCCCGAATGTAAATACACACACCAACTTGGTACAGATACTGGAGAAGAGAATGAAGCTGTACGCAATGATGAACCTGTTATACTTGGTATTGACCCTGAAACAGGAAAAGAGATCTCTCTTCGTAATGGCCGGTTTGGTCCCTATATTCAACTTGGTGAAAGCAAAGAAGTTAAGCGTGCAGGATTACCAAAAGAATGGCAGGCAGAAAATGTAACCCTTGATAAAGCCTTGGCTTTACTATCCCTTCCCCGTGAAATTGGCATTCATCCTGAAACCGGAAAAACAATCACGGCTACGATTGGACGATATGGTCCCTATCTTAGCCATAATGGAAAATCTGCGCGCCTTCTTCATACAGATGAAGTTTTTGATATTGGTATCAATCGTGCTGTTACAGTATTAGCAGAACAACAAGAAAACAAAACCAGGCAAAGCAGAACAACACCTGAAGCATTGGCAACATTAGGAGAGCATCCCGAAGGAGGAACCATTACCGTGCGCAACGGGCGTTATGGTCCTTATGTCAATTGGGGTAAAATTAATGCAACATTGCCAAAAGATAAAGATCCCATTAGTGTAACACTTCCAGAGGCACTAGAACTTATATCGGCTAAAGCATCGAGTAAAAAAACAACTTCAAAAAGAGCTTCTTCTAAAACAAAAGCAAAATAAAAGAGACATAAATTTTGGCTAAAGGTGAAAAAAACATAAAATATCTCTCTTCATTCAAGGGGAAAACTTTTCCCAATAAGGAAGCAATCCTTTCCTTTATAATTGAGAATCCTAACCACTCAAGTAAACGAGAAATCGCTAAAGCTTTTAACTTAAAAGGCGATTCTCGTATCTGGCTTAGAGATATGTTACGTGAGTTAAAGGATCAAAATCTCATATCTAAACACCACAAAAGAGCAATAAACAAAGGAAAATTACCCCCTGTTTCTTTAGTAAAAATTAGTGGACGTGATAAAGATGGAAGTTTTATTGCACAACCTCTTGAATGGGAAGATTCTCCAAAGCCCAATATTGAAATACACTCTTTTCATCACATAACAGGAAGTAATATTGGTGTTGGAGATCATATTCTTGTAAAAGTTTTTCGAAATAAAAATTCTGAAAGCTCAAGCCATCCTTATACGGGACGAATTATTCGTAAAATTGATGTATCTCCCAAAAGCGCATTTGCTATTGTACGAAAATTGGAAAATAATCAATGGCGCCTTGATCCTATAGACCGCAAAACCAATGAACTCATTGTTGAAATGTCTCCAGAAATGAAGATTCAAATTGGTGATCTCGTTGAAGTCGAAATAAAAAAAAATACTGGTTACGGATTAAAGAGCGCAAAAATAAAGAATGTTTTAGGGCACATTAAGAGTGAGAAAACACTCTCAATGATAGCGCTTCTTTCGAAAGGAATTCCTTATATTTTTCCTGAAAGTGTTCTTGAGCAAGCCAAACATATCAAAGCTGCCAATATGGATAATCGTGAAGATTGGCGACAATTACCCTTTATTACAATTGATCCACCAGATGCAAAAGACCATGATGATGCAGTTTATGCAACCAAGGATAAGGATCCAGCAAATAATGATGGTTGGATTATTATTGTAGCCATTGCAGATGTTTCTTATTATATCAAAACAGGAAGTGCTTTAGATAAAGAAGCATTGAAACGTGGAAATTCTGTTTATTTTCCCGATACCGTTGTGCCAATGTTACCTGAACGCCTTTCTCATGATTTATGTTCTCTGCGTGAAGGAAAAGAAAGACCAGCTTTAGCCGTTCGTATGATTTTTGATGCAAACGGTAATAAACGAAAACATAGTTTTCATCGTACTATGATTCGTGTAAGAGCCAAACTTTCTTATCAAGAAGTACAATTGGCAATTGAAGGTAATATAAATGAAAAAATAACCCCTCTTTTTGAGAGCATTTTGCACCCCTTATGGGAAGCCTATGCATGCCTTAAAGCTGCGCGAAATCGTCGCCAACCACTAGAATTAGAAATTGCAGAAAAAAAGATTATTCTTGATCAAAATGGATGCATAAAAGATGTTGTGAGTGAACCACAACTAGAAGCGCATCGTTTAATTGAAGAGTTTATGATACAAGCTAATATTGCAGCTTCTGAAACATTAAAACAACATCACCAGCCGCTCATTTATCGTATTCATGAAAAACCTTCTCTTGCTAAGCAAGAAATACTTCGGAGCTTTCTTCAAAGTTTGGGGATACCACTCTCCCGCGGAAGCGAACTTACCTCAGCGCGCCTTAATAGAATTTTAGAAAAGGTCGCTCATACTCAACAACAAGAACTAGTCAATCAAGTTATTTTGCGTTCACAATCACAAGCAGAGTACAACCCTAAAAATAGTGGCCATTTTGGTTTAAATTTGCAGAACTATACACATTTTACATCACCAATCCGTCGTTATGCTGATCTCATTATTCATCGAGCACTCATTAAAGCTCTCAAATTAGGAAATGATCAATTAACAGATACACAAGAACAAAATCTTGCAGAAATTGCTACGCAAGTTTCTTTATACGAACGCCGTGCAATGATGGCTGAAAGAGAAACGATTGATCGGCTTGTTGCTCACTATTTAACGAATAAAATCGGTCGTATTTTTACAGGCCGCATTTCCGGAGTTACAAAAGCAGGTCTTTTTATCTCACTTGATAAACTCAATACAGATGGTTTTGTCCATATTTCTACACTTAAAAATGATTATTATCATTTTGATGAAGCACAACATGTTCTTGTAGGACAGCGTAGCCATAAAGGCTATCAGCTCAGTGATGTTGTAGAAGTAAAACTTATAACGGTACAACCTTTTGCTGGCGCTTTATGCTTTGAACTGTTAACAAAACCTCGTCCAATAAAATTTTCACCGACATCCTACCATAAAAACAAATTAAAAAAACAAAAGTATACTTTTTATGGGAAAAGAAAAAATTAATCTTCTTGCCCTCCATTGAATATATATGAATAATAAATTCAATTTAAGAAATGACTTATATTATATAATATTTATATATACAATCTTATTTCTTTAGTATACAAGAGGATAAATTTTATTGTTAAGTCTATAATAACCATATAAAAATCTTGCAGTTTTTTATACTTAGAAAATGAGAGAAACTGCAAAGGATAGTTTTGGCTCCCTTTCATTTCAGCTCATCTTTTCATTGTTTAAATAAACAAGAGTACCTTAAGCCATTCTCATGAAAAAAAAACCTTTTGACTCTCAAAATAATTCTTTGCGTGCAATTATTGCCGCTATTGCAACCATTGGCACTGTTGGAACAGCATTGGCAATGGGAACACAACTTGTCTCTCTTCTTATGGCAGAGAAAGGACTTTCCAACAGTACAATCGGCTATAGTGGAACAGTTGGTGGAATCGCCACAATTATTGCAGCTATTTTTACGTCTCGAATTGCCTTATACTTAGGAATCGCTCAAACAATATTGCTTATGATGGCGATAGGATCTTTAAGTTTTTTAGGATTCTATTTTTTTGATCCCATATGGGTTTGGTTTATTTTAAAGTTTATATTACATTTCAGCATGACAGTTATGTTTATCCTGTCAGAGTTTTGGATCAACAGTTATGCTCCCCCAAAAAAACGCGGTTTGATCCTTTCTATTTATGCTATTGTCTTAGGATTAGGGTTTATAATAGGTCTAACGCTGCTAGCAAAAGTGGGAACACAAGGATTTATTCCTTTTGCTGTTGGATATAGCCTTATTATACTTGCTACTATACCAATTCTTACCGCTTGGAAATTAAGTCCAGAATTTCAAAAAAATCAATATATGCCATTTTTTCGTTATCTTTTTCACGTTCCAAGTGCAATGATGGCGGTCCTTGTTTACGGAGCCATTCAAATGGGCGTATTAACTCTTATAATACCCTTTAGTTTATCCATTGGTTATAATGAGAATGAAGCAGCACATTTTATGGCAACCCTTGCACTTGGGAATATTTTCCTCTTAATTCCTATCAGCATTATAAGCGACTACGCCAAAGATCGACGCTACCCGCTGATGAGTTGCGCTATTTTAGGTTTTATAGGAACTTTTATAGTACCATGGATTCTTCAATATCCATGGATTCTGATGCTTGATTTGTTTTTTCTGGGTGGTGTATCAGCGAGCCTTTATACAATTAGTCTTGCACATTTAGGAGCCCGTCTCAAGGGGCAAGAGCTTGCTGCTGCTAATTCTGCTTTTATTTTTTGTTATGGAATTGGTATGCTCATCGGACCGACCTTTATCGGAAAATCCATGGATATCTTTAAACCCTTTGGTTTTTCAATAGCCATGGCTGTTTTTTTCGGTTTATATGTCATTTTGGTGTTTGTCCAACTTATGAGAAAATTAATCCGCTCTTGACTTTTTTGAGAACATCCGTAGTGTTGCGGGAAAATCTGATGATGTCGGAAATAAGTTTTGACAGCAATAATATTTTTTCAGTATAAATAGGGTACTTACATTATGGCTAAAGCAGCAACCATTAAGATCAAGCTTTTATCAACTGCAGATACTGGTTTTTTCTATGTAACAAAGAAAAACAGCCGTACAATGACAGATAAAATGAGCAAGCGTAAATATGATCCAGTTGTAAAAAAGCACGTTGAATTTAAAGAAACAAAAATTAAATAAATAAAATTATCATTGAATTGATAGATTTTATACTCCAAAAGAAATGTGGGAGTATTGCTCTTCAAAGTTATTTTTTGAGGGCTATTTTTTATTTCCTTAAGTTTAAAAAGTTTACTTTAAAATTTGTTTTTGTACGGATTTGGATAAGTTGAATTATTATTTAAGTTGCTTACATATATTCTGCATGAGTATTTGATTATTGTGATATCTAACGAAAATTTTGTCATTAAAACGAGACATTGTTTCGTCATATGAATAAAGTTTCTCGGGTGAATTATAAACAATACTAAAATAGAGTTATAATAATGTTAGCAGTTTCTTTATTTCATGAAAAAATCTTTTTCTCATTTTAATCTAAGAAGCTTTAATCTAAAAGTAATCGGTTTCAGTATTTTTGTCGCTGCTAGCATTCTTATCATTATGTCAACTTATTTTAAGAAAACTCAGCGGTTGCCTCAAAAAGAAAAATTTTCTTCTCAAAACTCTGTTGAAGGAAATGCATTAATCATTGATGGCGATACCATTATGATTTCTTCAATTAAGATTCGACTAGCTGGAATTGATGCTCCTGAACTCCACCAATTTTGTGGAAAAAAGGAAGCGCGCTACCCTTGTGGGCTTGAGGCAAAAAAATATTTAGAACAACTATTAAAAAATCAAACTGTTACATGTCACTGGAAAAAAACAGATAAATATCGCCGTATTCTTGCAACATGTAAAACAAAACAAGTTAGCAATATCAACGCAACACTTGTACATAATGGTTGGGCTGTAAATTATTATGAATACCCCAAAGAAGAGCAAGAAGCTAGAAAGAAAAAGAAAGGAATATGGGCATCAAGTTTTCAACGACCAAAAGAATGGCGCAAAGCAAATCCTCGCACAGAATAAAAAAATATTTTTAAATTTTATTTACTAATGAAACAATGTAGCCCAATTATCAAACTTGAAAAAGAGATCTATTCCTGTCGTGTTTGCATCCAACAACCCCATTATTTTCCTCCTCTTCCTCATGAACCAAACCCTGTCGTTTATTTATCCGATACTGCTTCGATTGCAATTGCAGGCCAAGCACCAGGGTTGCGTGTCCATGAAACTTCTATCCCTTTTAATGATCGCTCTGGTGAAAAATTGCGTAATTGGCTGGGTGTCACGAAAGAAGAATTTTATAATAAATCTCTCTTTGCTATTGTTCCTATGGGATTTTGTTTTCCAGGTTATGACAAAAATAAAGCTGATTTACCACCAAGACGTGAATGTCGAGAAATATGGCATGAAAAGATATTTCAGGCAATGCCTCAAATAAAGCTTGTTCTTGCTATTGGCAGTTATGCGCAAAAGTGGCACATTACAGAATTAAAACATAAAACCGTTTCTGCAACTGTTGGTGATTGGAGAAATATTCTTTCCATTCCTCAACCTCGAGGCTATAATGTTATGCCTTTGCCTCATCCGTCATGGCGAAATACTTCTTGGTTACAGAAAAACCCATGGTTTAACGATGAGCTTATTGTATATCTGCGTTGTTTAGTGCGTAAATTTTTATAAATTAAAATATTGAGAAAAAATATGGATCGTCTTGACCGAAAAATTTTACATCTTTTGCAAGAAAATGCGACACTTTCTGTTGCTGATATTGCTAAAAAAGTGGGACTTTCGACCACTCCTTGCTGGCGTAGAATTCAAAAACTTGAAGAAGATGGCGTCATTCAGCGTCGTGTTGCTGTTCTTTCTCCAGAAAAAGTAAACGCACACGTCACTGTTTTTGTGTCTATTCGCACAAATACACATAGTCATGAATGGTTTAAGCGTTTTTCAAAAATTGTGCAAGAATTCCGTGAAGTCATTGAATTTTATCGAATGAGTGGAGATATTGACTATTTATTGCGTGTTGTTGTGCCCAACATTGAAGCTTATGATCTTTTTTATAAAAAATTAATTTCTAAAATTGACATCCGTGATGTCTCTTCTTCTTTCGCAATGGAACAGATTAAATATACAACAGAACTTCCACTTAATTATATTAAATTACACGACAAGACGCATGAACAAAGCTCTTAAGATTTTTTATATCCGTCTTATGATCTTTTAGGCATTCAAACTTTCTTGTTAAAAAACCACCATTTGTGCATGTGTTAAAACAGCAGCTTTGACAATACCAGCTGCCATAGCTGCTCCTGTCCCTTCACCAAGACGCATCCCTAAATCTAGAAGTGGTTCTTTGCCAATTTTTTTTAAAAGTTTACGATGAGCTGTCTCAGAAGAAACATGTCCAACAAGGGTATGATCAAGAGCTTTTGGATGCATTTTATAAAGAACCGCTGCAGCTGCTGTTGCCACAAAACCATCTAAAATAACGGGTATTTTTTCTATTCTTGCTGCTAAAATAGCACCAACCATAGCAGCAATCTCACGTCCTCCTAAGCGACGCATTATCTCAAAAGGATCATTAAAATAATCCTTATGCAAAGAAATGGCTGTCTTAACCGCTGCAATTTTACGCTGATAAAAATCACCTTCTGATTCCATACCATTTCCTGTCCATTCTTCCACTTCCCCTCCAAACAATGCTAAGCATAAAGCTGAAGCTATTGTTGTGTTTCCAATTCCCATTTCTCCAATACATAAAAGATCTGTCCCACCCGCAATGGATTCCATTCCAAATGCCATTGTAGCAGCCGCACTCCGCTCATCCATTGCGGCATCCTTCGTAATATTCATTGTTGGATATTCCAATGCTAAATCAAAAATTTTTAATCCAAGATCATAAGCAATACAAATTTGATTGATAGCAGCTCCACCAGATGCAAAATTTTCTACCATTTTTTGTGTCATAGATTGTGGAAATGGTGTAATATTCTCCTCTACAATACCATGGTTTCCAGAAAAAATAGCAACCAAAGGTCGCGTTACGATAGGTTTTTCTGTACCCCTCCACCCCGCATACCAAACAGCAATATCTCCTAGTTTTCCCAATGTTCCTTGCTCTTTTGTTAAGTTTTTTTGCCGTTTTTTTGCCAAAATTATAGAAAACTCATCAGCAACAGGTAAATTTGTAAGCAAAGCACGAAAATCATCAAATGGACTAGCGATCATAAGGATACCTTTTAAAATCTACAATATTTATGAAAATCACGTCATATATACAGGATATAAATAATTTATTGTTTTTTTAACAGTGCTTTAAAAAAGTTAAATACTATGAAGGCAATAATTTCTATATTCTATTTTCTACCCCAATAACAAACGTGCAAGATTCAAAATGTTATTAATATCTTATGACTACCTTTACAGTGATACCCTTAAACTATTTTTTATTTAATAGGCATAATCAGCATGCCGTTTAATATATAAATTCTAACATTCTTATTCATAATAAAAGTTATAAACTTTCAAAAACTTATAAAATTGAAGGGATCAAAATTATCGCAAAGAAATCAAAACGCAAAGGATCTCAACTTTAATATATGTTAATTGTCTGACTGTTATTAAATGAGAGCATAAAAAGCTTCTTTTAAAGTACATATATCTGCGTTTGGTTTTGTCGCATCATTTGATAGTATTTGCCGCCATCGACGTGCCCCACCCCGCCCATGAAATAAACCAATCATGTGACGCGTCACATGAGAAAGCCGCCCCCCCGATGCAATATGTCGAGCCGCATAATCACACATAACCTCAATAAGATCACTCTCACTTAGACTATTCTGCGACTCACCATAGAGTTCAAAATCAATATGTTTTAACAAAGTTGGATCATGATAAACTTGGCGACCAACCATGACAGCATCACAGAAAGTTAAGTGTTCTTTGATCTCATCAATCGATTTAATTCCACCATTTATCCCAATGAATTTATGAGAATATAGACGTTTTAATTTGTAAACCCTTTCATAATTAAGGGGCGGAATATTGCGATTTTCTTTCGGACTCAATCCTTGTAGCCATGCCTTGCGTGCATGTATCCAGAGCGCATCACATCCAGCATTCCAAACCTGATTAGCCAAAAGATCTAACGCTAACTCTTCATCTTGTTCGTCCACTCCAATCCGACATTTGACAGTTACAGGTATAGTAACCTCTCGTTTCATCGCTTCTACGGCATTTGCCACAATGTCTGGATGTAGCATCAAACAAGCTCCAAAGACACCTGCTTGAACACGATTTGATGGGCAACCAACATTGAGATTTATTTCGTTGTAGCCAAAATCCTCAGCAATTCGTGCAGCTTCTGCTAACTTTTTCGGATCTGCGCCCCCTAATTGTAATGCAACTGGACATTCTTTGTCGCTAAAAGCCAACAATTGTTCACGAACACCATGAATGACAGCATCTGCTACCATCATTTCCGTATAAAGGAGAGCTTTTTTCGTTAAAAGACGATAAAAAAATCTGCAATGTCGGTCTGTCCAGTCCAACATTGGTGCTACTGCAAATTTTATAGGCGATGGAAGGTTGTAAAATATCATGAGGGTATTACTCTCATGTCCCTATAGCTCTCTCTTTATACATAAAAAAATACTTACTTTTAGTTTACGGAAAATTTTATTCTCTTATACTATCATGAGTATAATAACAGCTCATTATTTTCAATTGATATCAAGGTTTACTACAATCAATCATGCCACAACACAATATCGCATTTCTCATAGATTAGTGTTCAGGTATATAAACATGAAAAAAGAAGATTTTTACTATAATATAAAAAACTCATTTATAAGTTCTTCTTACGCTCTTCAAGCCTCTTCCCTTACATGATTTAGTACAGCGTTTAAGATAATAAATGCTAAACTAACACATTATAGAATTTTTCATGATCGATTTAATTTTCTTTAGATTTTTTTAACTCATTGTGTAAATAAACGATACAGAAAGTAGCTTTTATCTTCTCTTAAAGAAGGAAAAACCCTTATTTCACACGAATCTAATTATAAATTATTTTTTATCAATGAGTTCTTTTTGGTAATATTCTTAGATTTCACTTTATAAGATAGACAAATTTCATCTTAAATATTCTATCTAATTTTGCCATTTTGTGATTCTTGCAAAAAAAAACTAAAATCAGGGTATAGACAACCATTGCCTTTTTAATATCTATAACTAATATCAGTATCTCTCGAAGGAAAATATTTTACAATATTGCAGATACAATCTGTAAAATGAAATGATCATAAACGTTGTTCAATCTCTTGTTGGCTTTGCATATAGGAAGAAAGAGTATCAACCTCTTGTTCATTAAATAGGAGCCCCAGTTTTGAACGACGCCATAACACATCTTCACATACTTTAGCCCATTCTTTTTCCATCAACCATTTTACTTCTACTTCATAAAGCCCATGTCCAAAATTTTTTCCTTTATTTGCCTTACCATGTGCAAAGATCACCAATGCTTCCGTACCGTAGGAGCGTGCAAGCCTGCGATGTGTAAAAGCATCTAAATCTGGCATTAAAAGAGCAATCCTATTTTCGATTGTATCTAATTTGTTATAGGGAAAATCACCCCCTGGAAGTACTGCCTTAGCCGTCCATGATGCTCCCTTTTTACCAAGCTCTTTTTCAACAAATTTCATCGCATCTTCAGCCAACTTACGATAAGTTGTAATCTTTCCACCATAAAGATTAAGTATCTTTGGTGTCGTTCCTGTTCCCATTTCTTTTAAAACATAATCGCGCGTAATTTCTTGTGCTTTTGAAGCTCCATCATCATAGAGTGGACGAACTCCCGAGTAAGACCAGACAATCGTTTCAGGCAACACTGGTTGTATGAAATATTCACTGGCTGCTGCACAAATATAATCAATTTCTGTATCAGTAATATGAACGTCAGCCGGATCTCCTTGATAATTACAATCTGTTGTTCCAAGTAAGGTAAACTCTTCTTGATACGGAATAGCAAATATAATACGCCCATCACCATTTTGAAAAATATAAGCACGATCATGAGTATAAAGCTTGGGAACCAAAATATGAGAACCTCTAACAAGCCGTACTGGTGGATGTTCTTTACAATCTAATATGCTTGCTAAAACATGATCAATCCAAGGACCTGTCATATTCGCGACATAAGAAGCTGTGACACTATATTCTTTGCTACTTAACTTGTCTTGAAGAAAGATACGCCATTTATTGTCTTCTTTTTTTAAAGAGAGAACTTCTGTTCGTACTTTTATATCAGCTCCCCACTTTTCTGCATCACGAGCATTGCCAATAACTAAACGCGCATCATCTACTCTTGCATCAGAATATTCAAAACCTCTCTGATATTCTTTCTTCAGTGTAGAGCAAAATTTTTGTGAAAAATTAATCGTTTTACTGCGCCACAATTTCTGATTCCAATTCCCTAAATAATCATAAATAAAAAGTCCAAAACGCAACATCCAAGCAGGGCGCAATTCTTTATGATAAGGAAGGAGAAAACGCAAAGGACGCACAATATGTGGAGCCATACGTAAAATAATCTCGCGTTCTTTCAATGCTTCACGAACAAGTTTGAACTCATAGTGTTCAAGATAACGAAGCCCACCATGAATAAGCTTTGTTGACGCACTTGAGGTCCCAGATGCAAGATCGTTCATTTCAGCCAATCCCACTTTAAATCCGCGTCCTGCTGCATCTCTTGCCAATCCACAGCCGTTTATCCCTCCTCCAATGATAAACAGATCATAATGTGTTGTGGTTTTCATAATTTCACTTTTCATTATTTAATTTTGTTTCTCAGTACTCAATAAAGCAACAGGAAAAAATAATACAAATGTTCTTCATTGTATTATCAACGTACTTTTTCCTAAAATAAACACGCACAAAAAGCTTTTGATACCCTTATACATCAAAACAACATTTGACAAATTAAAGAGAATTTTTTTATCTTTTACAAAACATAATCCTTACCAAGCCAAGGTTTATCATATGAAATCTTTTTAGAGAAAAATTGATGTTTTTTCTCATTCTTAAAGATACACTATAACTAAATGCTTCATTGCACATAGATAGCGCTTTTCATATAGTTCACTCAATGACACCCTAAAAAATGTGAAGGTATACAAATGAATTATCACTCTCAAAACTCGAAAATAACACTTTTTTCAAAAATTTTAGTCATAGTTATGTCGAGTATTTTAATCTTTTTACCTTCTTTATCAAACGCAACATCACACTCAAAAACAGCAAATGATTTAAGCTTAGAAAAGCTTAAATCACAACTTTTGGAAGATTCTAGCTTTTTATCTAAGCTTAAAGAAAAAATGATACCACATACTGATTCTCATCATATTCAACAAATCGTCAGAGAGTATCTTCTTACTCATCCAGAAATTATGATTGAAATGCAGCTTATTCTTCAAGATAAGCTGGAAAAACAGAATGAATACGAAAGCCAAAAACAAACTTCTGTCATTCATTCATTAGAAAAAGAGATTTTTCATTCTCCTCATGACGCTGTTTTGGGAAACCCAAATGGTAAAAGAGTGCTTGTCAATTTTTTTGATTACAACTGTGGTTATTGTAAAATTTCCTATTCAAATATAGAAGACTTGATAAAAGAATATCCAGATTTAAAGGTTATTATCAAGGACTTACCAATTTTAAGCTCTGATTCTATGGCAGCCCATACTGTTGCCTACGCATTTCGAAAACAATTTCCAGAGAAATATCCTCAGTTTCACAAAACGCTTTTAATGTATCAGGGTCGTGCAAATGAAGCTAAAGCTATTAAAGTAGCTGTTTCATTAGGAGCAGATGAAAAAAAACTACATAATGCAATAAAAGATCCCACTCTGCAAAATGCTTTTAAAGAAAACATTCAAATTGCCTCTGCACTTCATATTACGGGAACACCTTCTTACATCATTGGTGATAAAATATTCATCGGCGCAGCCAGACAAGATATTCTAAAACAAGCGATAGATAATACACAGTGAATACCTGATCCGTTTTAGGAAGAATACTGTAAATGAGGTAATTTTATGCTTTCTCTTTTTTGATAACAGGCTTATAAGTGCAATTTTACGTAAAGCAGATACAAGTTTTAAATTGCAAAGTATAATGATTTAAAGGAAATAAAAATCTTTAAAGCCTCAAAAGATGTCATCCCTAATCTAGAGATATTCGGTCATAAAATGAGATAATGACGATCTTCATTGATCAAGGAGTTAGAAATAAAATGGCAACAAAAAAAATGGATTCGGCAAAAACCGCAATTGATACGAAAATTATTCGTGATCTTGCTGAAATTTTGAATGATACAAATTTAACGAACATTGAAGTTGAACAAGGGGAGCTTCGTATTTGTGTCTCACGCCAAAATACCTTAACTTCTTCTGAGCAAGCAATCTATGCCCCTGTTTCTACTCCTACTTTTTCTGTAACATCTTCTCCAGTTCCAACAGCTGAATCTCCTATACAATCTATCCAAGAAGATAAATCAAAAAACACAATAACCTCTCCAATGGTTGGAACAGCTTATCTTGCACCCTCACCAGGCGCACAGCCTTTTGTAGAAGTAGGACAAAATGTTTCTGAAGGGGAGACATTACTTATTATTGAAGCCATGAAAACAATGAATCAAATTTCATCACCGCGCTCCGGTACGGTAACCACTGTTCTTGTCAAAGATGGTCAACCTGTTGAATTTGGTGAACCACTTATTATTGTTGAATAAAGCGAGGGGCAACCATGATTCGAAAAATCCTCATTGCTAATCGAGGAGAAATTGCTCTTCGCGTTTTACGTGCATGTAAAGAACTTGGCATAAAAACCGTGGCTGTTCACTCTACCGCTGATGCAGATGCAATGCATGTTCGTCTTGCTGACGAAAGTGTTTGTATTGGCCCTCCTCCCGCTCGTGATTCTTATTTGAGTATTCAGCAAATTATTGCTGCTTGTGAAATTACAGGAGCGGATGCTGTTCATCCAGGTTATGGCTTTCTTTCTGAAAATGCAAAATTTGCAGATGTTCTAGAAGCCCATGATATTACATTCATCGGTCCAACAGCTACTCATATCCGCATCATGGGCGATAAAATCGAAGCAAAGAAAACCGCCAAAAAACTTGGTATTCCTGTAGTTCCAGGTTCAGATGGAGCAGTCACTGAAGAATCAGATGCTTTACGCACTGCTCGTGAAATTGGTTATCCAGTTATTATAAAAGCTTCTGCCGGTGGTGGCGGACGTGGTATGAAAGTCGTTCATTCTGAACAAGAATTTTCTATAGCTCTCAAAACAACGCGTTCAGAAGCGAAAGCTGCTTTTGGTGATGACGCTGTTTACATAGAAAAATATTTAGAAAAACCCCGTCATATTGAAATTCAAGTCATCGGTGATGGTGCGGGAAATGCTATTCATTTAGGAGAACGCGATTGTTCACTTCAACGACGGCATCAAAAAGTATGGGAAGAAGCTACGTCACCTGCACTTAATGAAACTGAACGGAAAAAAATTGGAAATATTGTTGCAAATGCCTGTGCCCAACTTGGATATCGTGGAGCTGGTACTATTGAATTTCTTTATGAAAATGGCGAATTTTATTTTATTGAAATGAATACACGTTTACAAGTCGAGCATCCTGTAACTGAAGCAATTACAGGTATAGATTTAGTCCACGAACAAATCCATATTGCATCAGGCTGTAAACTTTCAGTAACACAAGATGAAGTCTGTTTTTCTGGTCATGCCATTGAATGCCGTATTAATGCAGAAGATCCCATTAACTTTACGCCATCACCTGGAACCATTACACATTTTCATACACCTGGAGGTTTAGGGATTCGTGTTGATTCAGGCGCTTATTCAGGTTACCGTATTCCTCCTTACTATGATAGCATGATTGGAAAGCTGATTGTTCATGGACGTACCCGTTTAGAATGTATGATGCGTTTACGGCGTGCTTTAGATGAATTTGTCGTCGATGGGATAAAAACTACACTGCCTCTTTTTCGCGATCTTATTAATAATCAAGATGTTGCTGATGGTAATTATAATATTCACTGGCTAGAAAATTACCTTGCTCATCAATCAAAGTCTTCAGATTCGTAATTCGATAGCAAAACGGTGCATTCTTATAAAAGATTCTATAAGATATCAACATAAGGATAGTTCCAACCTTGCTGTAAAAAGTGGAAAAAAGGAAATAAATTGGTTATTTTTTATATAGTTTTCTTTTAATATGTATAAAATTTAATAATTTTCTGTTTTCCTTTTTGTTAGTTTGTGCTAACTCCTACATGGTTACGCCCTTATAGCTCAGTTGGTAGAGCACCTGATTTGTAATCAGGGGGTCGGGAGTTCGAGTCTCTCTGGGGGCACCATTTTATTTCTTAAACATATTGAAATATATAGATTTTTTCTTTAAATAGCCATTTTCAGACCACCTTTTAGACCACCTTCTACAGTTTATATAATTTTACCTAATTTGTTCTTATTTGCTCCTTATTTTTCTTTGGAGTGAAGTCTAAGATCTCTTTTTTTCTCCATCTCACTGCTCTCCCTAGCTTATATGGCTCCGGAAACAACCCCTGAAGCACCCAATTGCGAATCGTTGTTGTGGATACACTAAAAAGCTGTGCATACTCACGTGTCGTTACATATCTATCTCCATCATCAAATATCATCTCATTACCTTTCTCTTTTTTATATTAATTAAATGGGTAGGGGCTGGAAGGCATGTGAAGCACTCCAACTTTTAAAAATTTGCAAGTTTATTTTTTAGATGTGCTTAATTTCATATTTCCAATCAGGCAATTGAGTAAGAGCTAATGCGAGTTGTCCTCTATGACACATGCATACATTGGCTTCAAAACAGGTGATTGCAACGCGCTTTTTGTTTAAAAACATTTTATATAATTTGTTTATTGCACAAGAATTATTCTTGAGAGTTGTATTTTGATAATCTTCAAAAAGGCGGTCATAATCTTTTTGTGTTTTCAAATTTCTTCGTTTTTCAGAAGCAATTCCAAGTTCAGGCATATGCATATATTCAATATCAATATTGCTCACAGCTTTCTCTAATTGTCTTTTCGAAAATCCGTGTTTTCTACTTATTGGATTTTTACGAACATCACATAAAGTTTTGATATTGTTTTCTATGAGACAACTAAGATAATCCTCAAGGGACTTACCTTCATAGCCAATGGTAAAAAAACAAAATTCCTCATCTTTAGCAGGCTGTATGATAATATGTTTAGTGTTACACACGTTTAATTTCCTTGGTAAATGGGTGGGAGTGCTGGGAGGAGAGAGCACCCCCATAGGTTTAAGCAGCTTTTGCCAAAATCTTTTGCATCTCTTGTTCTATTTCCC
>NZ_JBHIOR010000007.1:0-101645 GCF_042195605.1 Bartonella sp. AP88HLJMH
ACTTCAAACCATCACGTAAATGAAAAGTAATCACCGTACTGTGATCATCACCTGAAACATCCCAATGTGTTGCTAAAGCGGGAACCATTTTAGCCGCATCATCTGTAGCAGAAACGACCAAATTATCACAAACATTGCGAACAATTTCACTTCCATAAACATCATTAAGTTGTGCGGGATCAAACGTACTAATTGCATCAAGATTCCAAGCCATCACAAGGGTATCAGCGGGTGTTTTTGCTGAAACTTGTTGTGCAACCATCGCCAAAGCTATAAAAGCAGAAACAAGAGAGCTGCTATTTTGTAATATTTTTTTCTTCAAGTTCATAGACTTTTCCTTTTAAAGTTTACTATATAAATTTCCCACACAACAAGCACATGCTTAATAATAAGGTTAGATGATCCATAAGCGCCTCAAACAAAGTATTATTAAAACCTTCAAACAACACCACTTACCAACCACGGACTTCTACCCATGGCTATAAGCCAAGACAAACCAAAACATGCAACAACAAACACTCTGACATACAATGAATGCTCCCCCATAACAGAGCCTATTCATGATGTCATAACGCCTACGATTGAAGACTATAAAACCACTATTTTCTCTCTTTTGTCGGGTAAGCTTGTCTCTTCTTTCCTCTCGCCTTTTTATGCCATCAAAAGACTCTTCTTTGTTAGCTTAAGCGCCTTAATAACAAAGAGCTCTACTAACAATTTGACATTTTAACAAAACAGGAAAATTCACCCATCAACCGACATGACCTCCTCCCCCTACAAGAGGAATTTTGAATTTTTCCATAATCCTCTGCCAAATAACAGCTTTTAAATTATATTTTATTTCTAAATAAAAGGAGCATAGGCTCCCCCTGATATTCCTTTACGCACCCACACATAACAAAACTTTTTTCCACATCGTATTTTTAATATCTTTGCTCCTTTAACAACACTCAATTCATTGCTTACATTTTTTCAGAAAAAAAGATCTTTTCAATGCACTAAGGTTGAAATATCTAAATATAATACCTATATAAGCATACCCTTATTAGAATAGATAGTCTTTTTTTAAGTAAACTGTCTTGAAATATTATTTCTATACACGACAATAATAAGTTCGTTACAAAATCTTCAATATACTAGAACTCTCACTCTGATAAGAAATGCTGAAACGTTATAAAATTTCTCTACAAATTCTCGAGACGAAAGGATATCCCTTCATTTAATAAAAGAAGCGCCATGAAAATATCGCAAAAAATGCAATAAAACATGTGTATATTTCAAAAACCAGCACCGTTAACCAGACTAAGGTGATAAACTCAAAAAGTAAGAAAAAATAAAAAAATGTTTTTCCTTTATGATAATAACATCGCTGTACCATGATAATACAATAAAAAACACGATCTTTGAAAGTATATTAAAATGAAGCGAAAAAAAAAATTATTAGATTCTTTTCATGCGTTTCTTGGAGGAAAATCACGCCGCGTTAGTCTAAAATTGCTTATTCTTTCATTCTTCATTGGCATCGTAATGAATTTTTTGGGATGGACACCTCGAAACCTCATACAAAAAATAGTAGATTTTTTTCAATCACTATGGGAAGCAGGATTTATAACGCTTACAAATTTCTTCCATATAACTATGACAGGAGCTATTGTTGTTGTGCCTATTTTTCTTATCTTACGAATTTTTCATAAAAAATAAAAGCCTTAACATTTTCCTTGCGTTAATCTTTTCGAAAAATCAAACGACACAAAAATCCTGTAGTAATAGCAATAATCACTGCAACAATACCATATAAAAAACGATACTTGTGCGCTGCATAAAAAATTGTATAGGTGATATGTGCTTTAACAATTTCAAGAGTCGTTGTAGCACTATCAATAAACTGTCCATCACGAAAAAGATAAGCACGAACTTTATAATGTCCAACTGGGATATTTGCTGGCAAACGAAAATGCGCTGTGAAAAGTGTGTCAGAACCAAAACGAACCCCACCCACTTCCTCATAATAAAGGCTTTTAGCTTTTTGTAATTTTATAAGTTCATCGCGAAAGATTTGTATTTTTTTCTGATCTTGTTCATCCGTCTGCAATGGCAAATAGAGTAATCCTAACCCTAAGCGTTTATAATCTTCAATGCTCGTAATATCGTCAATTTCACGTGTTGTGACCATAGAGTAAAAAAGAGGAACCTTTTTAAAAATAAGAGAATCTGTATTGACCCATACACCGGCATTGCGTTTTTTTTCTCGCATCACCATTGTTCGATCTTGTCCCTCTAAGCTTACAACAATATCATAACGGTTCTGTCGAGAATATAACGGATCAATATTTTCTAAAACACCAGCAATATAAAGATCACGACCAGCAAAATTTGCATCCACAGTAATCGTATTCGTTGTTACAATAATTTGGACAGTTTCGTGGTCAACTTGATCAATGAATGTAGCTGGCGTCCCAACATGTGACCATGTAGAAAAAGAAATAAAACAAAAGCAACCTGTAATGATGTATAAAGAAAATAATCTACCCATTTTTATCTCATAAGAATATCCAGAGAGAAAAGATTATCAGGGCGTATAAATAATTGAAAAGCAAGACGCATACACACAATCAACACTAAAAATGCAAGTGCCATACGCAATTGTTCAGCCTTTAACTTCCGTCCAACCCGTGTTCCATATTGCGCACCAATACTTCCTCCAAGCATTAACAAAAAAGCCAAGACAATATCAACGGACTGATTAGTCATACTTTGCAAAACTGTCGTGAAAGAAGACACAAATGTAATCTGAAAAAGTGAAGTCCCAATCACCACACTGGTTGGAACACGCAGAAGATAAATCAATGCTGGTATCATAAAGAACCCCCCACCAATTCCCATAATAGAAGACAACAACCCCACAATGAGACCAATCCCTAAAACTGGAATAATGCTAACATATATCCTAGATGTCCGAAAACGCATTTTTAAGGGTAAGCGATGAATCCAATTATGTCGACCAGCAAGACGAATATTGGCTTTTCCTGCCTTACGCTTGCGCATCATATCATACCAACTTTCAACGATCATCAAGCTTCCTACACTTCCAAGAAGAATCACATAAAGAAGCGAAATCATTAAGTCTAATTGACCTAACTTTTTCAAAACAGAGAAAACCTGAATCCCGATTAAAGAACCAATCCCTCCTCCAATCGCCAAAAGAATACCAAGTTTAATATCGAGCGTACGTCTTCTAAAATGTGTAATTGCTCCTGTTACAGATGAAGCAATCATCTGGTTAGCACCTGTTCCAACAGCAATAGCAGGAGGAATATTATAAAAAATCAATAACGGCGTGATGAGAAACCCACCACCGATTCCAAAAAGTCCTGAAAAAAAACCAGCAACGACTCCCATACCAATCAAGATCAGCATATTGAGTGACATTTCAGCAATTGGTAAATAAATACTCACTTACAGAACCTTCAAGATAATTTGAGTTTTTTTTACAATTAGAGAATCCTTCTCCAATTATCCTCTTTTCCAATAATCTCTGTTGCGTGTTTAAAAGGATAATTTTAGTTGCTATAGCTTCCGCACAAACATGAATGCGCAATACATTTCACATCTATTAACATCAACATCATAAAAATTAAAAAAAACGAGCTCCTTTTAAAAAGCTATAAAAACATAACGTTATCGCTACCACAAATGCAACGGTTAAAAAACAAAGAACACCTTTTTTTACCAAATAAGATAAAAACGAGACATGTTCCCGAGACTGCGTCCTTAAAGAAGAAAAATCATTCTCAATGCAATGATTAGATGCCTGAGCACCCATCATACCTTTTTCTTCTATCATAGCATGCCTCACTACTCCCTCAACCTTTTTAAAAGAAGATTTCAGAGTATCACTGGGCAAAGGGCTTCTATTTTCTTGCTGCAACGTATTTTCAACATTTGTTTGGAGTGAAATTATGCTGTTTTCTTTCGAAAAATTTCGCACCTTTTGAAGTAATAAGTGTTCTTGATTTCCCTCACATTCCATGTGAGCAAGTTTTTGTACAACAGAATCAGGTGATTTTGAACGAGACACCTGTCGTGTTACCGCTGCTTCTTCTAAGCTTTTTTTTTCACTCTGCAAACTTTGAACAATTGTTTTAATCTGCTCTAAAGACTGGAAAAGCTTTTTTTCTCTTTGACGACGTATATAATGTTCAGCCAAAATGGCCCGACTAATATCATCTAAGTAAGATTTAAAATGCTCTTCTACCGAATTCTGCTGCATTAAAGAACGAGGCGAATGCTTCATTTGCATTTGCGCATAAACGGTGCGTAATTTTTGAGCAATATCCGACATCGTTACTTCTACAGAAGTATCCATTCTCTCTTTCTGTTCAACAAAAGAAAAGACTTTATCGTTCCTAACCTGTTTGGTCGCCTGGTCGATCGTATGACCCTTCGTATTCACAAACGCCTACCCCTCATTAACCTTTTTGAAAAGAATCGCAACAAATGATGAGAAAGTGTGCTCTATTTTAGTAAATAGAGCTTTAAGAACTTCCAAAAACTTTTTTGTTAGAAATATTTTCCCCAATCTTTATCTAAAATATTTGAAAGAAAGATCTTTAATTTTTCTGTCTTCAAGATTTGAAGAGCAAAATCATTCCCCCATTTTTATCTTTTTCACTTAATTTTTCATTGCATAAAGGACCTATTGCACCATCATAAACAAAGCATAAGAAACTAAAAAAGAATATTCTCACAAGACAGTTTGATTTTTTTACTTTTTATTCAAGCAAATAAGGCAATTATGGCAATGCAAAAATATGAAGATTGAAAATGACGACGAGAAAGTACAAGTAAACATAAAAAAGCTTATACGAAAGAGAACACAAGTTATAAATTGAGACTTCATTCTAAACAATTTGGTTTCTTATGAGTATTGCTATAAACTTGTAACATACAAACAAAGAGGATCATTATGAAGATAATTGTCGCTGTCAAACGTGTTGTTGATTATAACATCAAGATACGCGTCAAACCGGATAATACAGGCGTTGATCTGTCTCACGTAAAAATGTCTATGAATCCTTTTGATGAGATAGCCGTGGAGGAGGCCGTTCGCCAAAAAGAATCCGGTAAAATTTCAGAAGTTCTTCTTGTTTCAATTGGCCCAGAAGCAGCTCAAGAAACTCTACGAACAGGACTTGCAATGGGAGCTGATCGCGCACTTCTTGTCACAACGGATCAAACACTTGAACCCTTAGCAATTGCTAAGATTCTCAAAACCATTGTTGATGAAGAAAAACCCGACATGGTCTTTTTAGGAAAACAAGCAATTGATGACGATAGCAACCAAACAGGACAAATGCTCGCTGCTCTTCTTGGGTGGGGACAAGCAACTTTTGCCTCACATCTTAACATAGAAAATGGGCATGCTACAGTTACTCGTGAAGTTGATAATGGAACACAAACCCTTTGTCTTCCCCTTCCCATGGTTATGACCGCCGATCTACGGCTCAATGAACCGCGTTACACCTCTCTCCCCAATATCATGAAAGCAAAAAAGAAAATCATTGAACAAAAATCTCTTACTGATCTTGGCGTCGATACGAAAGCACGCTTAACAATTTTAAGCGTTGAAGAGCCAAAACCCCGTCAATCCGGTATAAAAGTGGCAAATGTAGTAGAACTTGTCAGAGCCTTAAAACAGAAGAACTGCATTTAATATTCTCACCACTAGAGTAAAAGCAACACTCACATAAAAGGGCAAAAACTTATGGCAATTCTTTTATTGGCCGATCATAATACAGAAGAAACAGCAAAAGCACTCACCGCTGCACGCGTACTCAGTAATGATATCGATATTCTGGTTTGCGGAGAAAAAATTCAAACGATAGCGGAAAATAGTGCTAAACTTAATGGTGTGCGGAAAGTTCTTATTGCAAAAGCAGACTATTTAGCCCATCAACTTGCCGAGCCTATGTCAGATACAATTCTCATGTTAGCAAAGGATTATGATGTGATCATGGCAGCATCCAGCAGTACTGGGAAAAATGTGATGCCGCGCGTAGCAGCTCTTCTTGATCTTATGCAAATTTCAGATATTACCGCCATTCTTTCACCCAATACCTTCAAACGACCAATTTATGCAGGCAATGCATTTGAAACTGTACGCACCAATGATTATAAAAAGATTATAACAGTTCGCACCGCTTCTTTCACCCCAACACCTTCCCAAAATAATTCTGCTCCCATTAAAACAATAACACCAGCTCCCAATCCAAATCTTTCTTCTTTCGTAAAAGCAGAGACAAACAAAAGTGATCGTCCTGAGCTCACCTCAGCACGTGTTATTATATCAGGCGGGCGTGGTCTTGGTTCTCAAGAGAAATTTATGGCCCTGCTTCTTCCTCTTGCAAACAAATTAAATGCTGCTTTAGGTGCCAGCCGCGCAGCAGTGGATGCAGGCTATGCTCCCAATGATTGGCAAATTGGACAAACAGGAAAAGTCGTTGCCCCTGAACTCTATATCGCCGTTGGCATTTCCGGTGCAATCCAGCATGTAGCCGGTATAATGGATGCACAAATTATTGTTGCCATTAATAAAGATGAAGAAGCTCCCATCATGCAAATTGCCGATTACACCCTTGTAGGTGATCTCCACCAAATTATTCCAGAATTGGAGAAAGCTTTATAAGCCATGAAAGCACCTCTGCATGACCAACGTGAAAGTATGGAGTTTGACATAGTCATTGTCGGAGCAGGACCTGCAGGGCTTTCTGCCGCAATTCGTTTTAAACAAATTAATCCTGAGCTTTCTGTCACAATTGTTGAAAAAGGAACCGAAGTTGGTGCACATATTCTCTCTGGCGCAGTTGTTGACCCCATTGGTATCGATACACTCTTACCAGAATGGCGAAATGATAACGACCATCCCTTCACAACCCCTGTCACACAGGACCAATTTTTTTTTCTAAAGCCTCAAAAGTCCACAGTATTTCCCAATATTTTGCACCCTAAAATCTTATCAAATAACGGATGTTATATCGTTTCGCTTGGGAGCGTCTGCCGCTGGCTAAGCAAAAAAGCTGAAGCGTTGGGTGTTGAAATCTATCCTGGTTTTGCAGCAACAGAACCCATCATCCAAAAAGATAACGGAGCTATTATTGGTGTTCTCACCGGAGATATGGGGCTTAACAAAGATGGAACCCCTGGAAAAAATTATATGCCTGGTATGGCTTTATTGGCAAAATATACTCTGATTGCGGAAGGAGCACGCGGCTCAATTGCAAAACAACTGATACAACATTTCAACCTTAGCAAAAACCGTGAACCACAAAAATTTGGTCTTGGTCTCAAAGAGCTCTGGGAAATTGATCCCAACAAACACCAACGCGGTTTAGTACAACATTTCACGGGTTGGCCCTTAGACAATAATACCGGTGGCGGTGGCTTTATTTATCACCAAGAAAACAATATCATTTCTGTCGGTTTTGTTGTGCACTTAGATTACAAAAATCCTTATCTTTCTCCCTTTGAAGAATTTCAACGTTTTAAAACACATCCAAAACTCTATAAAATCTTTAAAGGCGCAAAACGTCTTTCCTATGGTGCACGTGTTATCAGCGAAGGAGGTTGGCAATCTGTACCAAAACTCACCTTTCCTGGTGGAGCGCTTATTGGCTGCTCTGCTGGATTTGTCAATGTTCCTCGTATCAAAGGATCACACAATGCCATCTTATCTGGCATATTAGCTGCCGATAAAATCGCTACCGCTCTTGCACAAGGTCGTGCCCATGATGAGGTTAAAGAAATCGAAGAACAATGGCGAAAAGGGCTCATTGGCAAAGATCTTTATAAAGTGCGAAATGCCAAACCGCTCTGGGCAAAATATGGGACAAAATATGGAATTAAACTTGCTGGTTTTGATATGTGGTGGCAACAACTGTTCGGATTTTCCTTATTTAAAACACTCTCCCACGGAAAGGAAGATTATGCATGCCTTGAACCAGCAGAAAAATTTCAACCCATTTCTTACCCAAAACCAGATGGCGTTGTAACCTTTGATCGCCTTTCAAGTGTTGCCCTTTCCAATACGCATCATGAAGAAAATCAACCTTGTCATTTAAAAATAGCCTCATTAAAAAAGCAAAAGGACTCTGAATATGCAATCTATGGAGGACCCTCTACACGCTATTGTCCCGCCGCTGTCTACGAGTGGCTAGAGGATAATGATCATCTGACTTATATGATAAACGCTTCAAATTGCATACATTGTAAAACATGCGATATCAAAGATCCAAACCAAAATATCACTTGGATCTGTCCGCAAGGTAATGAGGGCCCCTTCTATCCCAATATGTAATTCCCCAATGTATAATCATTGTTCATTTTCCTAAAATTGAAATATACAAAACACATTGAATAAAAATATTTCCCAGATCAGAAATCTATCAATCACCTTCCTTCATACGTTCTTTCACAATGTAAAAAGAACTCTATTCTCATATAAAATACTCTCTTCACCACATAACTTTTTTCAATAGAAAAACATAACATATTTTTATCAAAATTTTTTTATCTAAATGGCAAAACAATAATGAATATATTCTTGAAAATTCTGCAATAAAGGAAAAACTGCGGTTCTCGAAAATCTGAAAGGAAATAAGCCCGTTCTACTTTACCCCCTCTCCCACATGATCCAAAATGCTTTTAGCCCTCTCATAAGAAACATCAATCGTTTTAACTAGCCAAGAGCAAAACCTACGGAGGTACACTTCAAGTTTATTTTTTCTCCTACACTTGGCAAGTAATGCTCACTCAAGAAAACCACAAACAAATGTAGAAAAAACATTGCGAGATAAAGAGATAAAGAGCATGCTTGCTCAAGCCCTTTTTATGTTTCTAATGATAATGACACGAAAAAATCTTACATTAACCTTTTATTTTTGCATTAAAGATAATCGCCTTGCATCTAACCTTTACCAATATACTGCCCTTTACCAATATACTGCAATGAATGTATGCAAATACCGTAAGAATAAGCAGATACCAAGCCATGGAGACTATCGCTATTAGCAAAACATCTGATAAAAATCAAAATAGCTTTCATAACCACTCTATGACGCGTTTTATAGAGTTGTTTGTTTATAAAGCTTGTGCTTTCGCTGTTGCTTGTAAATCAACATCCAAATTGAACATAGTGGTATATTTAAAAGAAAGATTAAGATGAATGAAAGCTCTGCACGCCGTTCCAGATTTTGTAGTTAGAGCAAAAATATTGCATATTCTATTTGAGTAACCTCTGAAACGAAAATACAGTTTCATTTAGCAAGAATATGAAACCTGAAAGGAAAAAACCTGTTTTCCTCTTTACTATCATCTGTCCATTTGGTTTTTAAACTTTCAAAAGCATCACAATATCCTCTAAAAAGAAGAAATAACGTATTGTCCCCGCTTTTATTACTTAAGTTTTTTTATAGGAGCATATCCTTCAAAAAAATAAGGTATCCAAAATTAAAGCAGACTTGTGTTGTTCAATCATGGGCTTGTTTTTAAGAGATAGCTCTCATATCAAACAATTATTTCGCGACACTATCCGAAAAAGGTATAACACACTCCTGTGAACGAACAGTTCTATATTTACGAGATAAAAAGTACAAGCTAGCAGCATCATTTTCTCTGCGATCCCCAATGATGCGATAATCTTTGCTTTGAGAAAGTTTCAAGATGCACGAAAATAATTTTGATTAATGACTATAAGAAGAGCTGAGATAATGTTACGATATTGAAAGCTCCTAATTAATAGGCAAAATAATAAATTTTCCATTACAAATCAAATCTTTAAGATAAAAATTAGCCTTAAACGTTTCTAAGGTACTCATTATACTGTTAAAGCTATAGAGAATATGAAAAAATAAAGTATTTTGCTGATAAGAGCTTATATTTAATCAATAACAATACAGTCAGCTGCCAGTTAACTGTTTGTGCTTCAAAAGAGGCTGTTTATATTTGCTCAGAAAAACAGTTTGGATATCAATAGAATATTTGAAAAATCGGCATTATGAAAATAATCTAAAAAGCTTAGCTTTTAAAAGAGCATAACCAAGCATGAGATGATAACATGGGTAAAATTGTTTTTTGGTTCTCGAAGGAAAAACTTTATAGAAAATCATGGGGCTGATAGAATATTGGTTACATTTGGAATTTGTTTTACTGGAAAAAATAATGCGGACCAAAATAGATAATAATGTTAAATTAAGACGTTAAATATGAAATTATCTTATTGTAGTGTAATCGATTATTCGAGTAAGGTAAGCCTTTGTAATGATAAAAAATGTGCTGGTAAAAAATAAGCCAAAATGGCTTATGAGTATGGATAAAAATCTTGTGGTGAGGAGAATTTAATGAAAAGAAAAGAGCATGTGTGAAAAAGCATATTTTATAGGTGCGCATGCTTATTCTGCACCCGTTATAGAATCAGGGCTTTATCTTGTGGCAACACCTATCGGAAATCTTGCAGATATTACGCTTCGTGCTTTGCAAGTGCTTGCAGGAATTGATATTTTAGCGTGTGAGGATACGCGAGTAACACGTGTTTTGTTAGAACGTTACGGTATTCAAAAAAAAACTTTTCTCTATCATGAATATAATGCGCAAAAAGCGGGTCCAAAGCTCTTAGCGGCTTTAGCAGAAAACAAAACAGTAGCACTTGTTTCAGATGCCGGAACACCACTTATTTCTGATCCCGGATTTCGATTGGTGGAAGAGGCCCGTAAAGCTGGTCATAAAATCATTCCTATTCCTGGAGCATCCGCTCTTTTAGCCGCTCTTATACCGACAGGGCTTCCTACTGATAGCTTTTTTTTTGCAGGTTTTTTGAGTGCACGAAAGCTACAACGCCGAAAACGGTTGGAACAATTAAAAGAGATTCCAGCAACTTTGATTTTTTATGAATCACCGCATCGTCTTGTTGAAACTTTACAGGATATGGTCACACTTTTTTCGGCTGATCGACCTGCTGCCATTTGTCGTGAATTAACAAAAAAGTTTGAAACAGTAGATGTTTCCAATTTGGGGAACTTGTTGGAAAATTACAGAAAACAAGCACATATTCGTGGGGAAATTGTTGTAGTTGTAGGAGAATCATCTTCTTCTTTAAATGTGATAAGTGATCAAGAAATTGATGAAATGCTACTAGAACGCGCACGGACATATTCTGCTGCTCAAGCGGCAGCTTTTGTTGCAAAAAAAACCGGTTTAAAAAAGCAGGAACTTTTTCAGCGATTAATCTTTTTAAAAAATGCATAAAATGATGCAAAAAAAACGCAGACAAAAGTCTTTTTATCGAGGGGTACGTGCAGAAAAATTGGCAGCTTTGTGGCTACGTTGCAAAGGGTTTCACATTGCCGAAAGGCGTTTTAAAACAAAATGTGGAGAAATTGATTTAATTGCACGACGCGGAAATCTTGTGTTAATCGTTGAAGTTAAAGCACGTTCAACGTTGGCTGAAGCAATGGAAGCGGTTTCCCGAATGAATGAAAAGCGAATTGAGGCAGCTGCCGATATTTGGCTCGCACGGCAAAAAGATTATGCCCTTTTGTCTGTACGCTTTGATTTAATTGCAATTTTACCTTGGCGTTGGCCACAGCATATCCCTGCATTTTTTACATCTGATCAATAAACGGCACCCCCCGTTTTAACCATATTCAATAAAAAACATTTCGTTTTTATGTGCATATGCGTTAAAAAGTGTGTAATAATTGAGCGCTATAAGGAGCGAAATATGGATGATTATGAAAAGTTTGCAACAGGTTTGCTCATCATTTTTGGAGCGCTAATTATTGGTGGTTTAATGGCAATGCATATTGTGCTTATGAATAAACCAGGTTTTTTATTTGCATTAGCCGCAGCTGTTGTTGGTTGGTTTTCTGCTTTTGCCGTTCTCTTTGACAAGCCCAAAATCTATTTGGTTTTGATTATTCTTGCTATGTTATGTGTTGCTTCTTCAATTAGCGTTTATGTTAGTTAAAACACCTGAGATGTTGATTGAAATTCCTTTTAAAATATGAAACTGAGAAATAGATAATGAGACTTGGCTTTTTGGGAACGGGTACAATCAGTGCTTCAATGGTGAATGGCTTAATGACAAGCAACTTTGATGTTTCTTCCATTATTGTTTCGCCTCGCAATGCACAAACAGCAAAGCGCCTTTCACGCACTTATGATAAAGTTATGATTGCTGAAAATAACCAAGCGTTGCTCGATGTTAGTGATTGTGTTTTTCTTTGCTTGCCCAATCAAATTGCAGAAGACGTTTTGCGCTCTCTTTGTTTTCGTCCAGAACAGCTGGTTATTTCCGTACTTGCTATGGCAAAAGCAGCAGAAATAGAAGAGTGGATTAATCATAAAGTTTATCGTGCTGTTCCATTACCTTTTGTTGCAGAATGCAAAAATTTGACACCAATCTATCCCAATCATCCCTTTTTGCGCACTTTATTTGATGCATTGGGGGGCACATTGGTGCTGGATAAGGAAGAGCAGTTTAATCTTTTTATGACAGCTGGTTCACTTATGGGAGTATATTTTAATTTTATAAAAACTGCCCATCAATGGTTTATAACACAAGGGTTAAAAAAACAACAATCAGCAGAATTCCTTACCATGATGTTTGGAAATCTTACAGATGAAATGCGTAAAACTATAGCAACGGATCGTTCTGTATCTCTCGATTTTGCACTGCTTGAAAAAGAGTTTTCAACAAAGGGTGGAACAAATGAATTTTTGTCAAATTACTTTTCTCAACAAGGGGGAAAGAATGCTTTAACAATGGCTCTTGAAGCTACTTTGCAAAAAATGAATGCTTCTAAAAAGAAATGTTGAGATTTATATCAAGAAAACTCGTATCAAAAAATGATTTTTAAAATATTTTTTACAACCTTTTACAATTTTTCTAAAATATTTTTATTTTCGGTCTTCTTCTTTTAGCCTCAAGTCCAATATTTTTTCTACCTCACAGCTCTAGCTCTTCAATTTTGTTCCCCTTCAGGTTATCCAAACGCATGAATAATTTTTTGTTTATTTAACCTATATACTCCATTCACACATTAAAACTTCCTCTTACAAAGAAGCGACTATTTTTATGTCTTTCATGATTGTGTTTTAATAAACTCTCTTAAACACCCCCCCCCATTCAAAAGAGTTGATTTTTTATTTGATCAACAATTTTACGATATAGTTTAGCATGCTCTTCACTAGGCTTAGCAACAAAAATAGGGATTCCCTCATCTGAAGAAAATCGTAAAGCTGCATCAAGCGGTATTTCCGCTAAGAAAGGGACTTCTCGACGTTCCGCTTCTGCCCGTGCACCACCATAGCCAAAAATATCATAGCGTTTTCCCGTATCAGGAGCGATAAAATAACTCATATTCTCAATGAGTCCTAAAATAGGAACATTAACTTTCATGAACATTTCTATTGCTTTACGTGCATCCACTAAAGCAAGATCTTGGGGCGTAGAGACAACCAACGCACCTGTTAATTGTACCTGTTGGGCAAGCGTTAATTGTGCATCCCCTGTACCGGGCGGCATATCAACGACTAAAACGTCCAGAGGGCCCCATACAACATCTCGTAACAATTGCGTTACAGCTGCCATAACCATAGGACCACGCCATACTACCGGCTTTTCTTCCTCAACCAAAAATCCCATCGACATCAATTTAAGTCCAAATTTTTCAAGAGGTTGAATCTTTTTTTCTCCAATAAGCTGTGGTTTTTGATTAACAAGTCCTGTCAAACGTGGCAACGAAGGACCATAAATATCAGCATCCATCACCCCCGTCTTGAAACCAGAATCTTGTAAAGCTAAGGCGATATTTATTGCCATCGTAGATTTTCCGACCCCTCCTTTTCCAGAAGCAACAGCAATCACATGCCGCACACCTTCTATGGGCATTTTGATCGGTAAGAGATTTGCTCTTCGACTAGGTGCTGTCTTTGTTATTTTTTCTGCTGTAAGTGTAACAACAGCAGATTTCACTCCCTCCAAAGCACATACCACCTTTTCAGCAGAACGACGCAATGATTCCCATTTTTGCACACCTCCATCAGGAACTGTAATGGAAAAGAAAACCTTACCATCAGCAATCAATATTTCTGAAAGAAGACCCAACGACACAATATCTCTTTCAAGATCTGGTCCTTTGATTGTACGTAATACGTTGCGGACAGCCTCACTTGTGATAAGATCCATGTTCTTTCCTCTCTATAAAAATACCAGCAAATATAAGCATAAGAACGAAAAATACTTACAAGGTTCATCACCTGATAATTTTGTTCATCACTTGATAATTTTCTACTTTACTCAGCATTATAAAGTATACATCTCTTATCTCTTTAAAAATATGAAACCATCCTTAAAATAAAGAAGCTCAAACATAAAATCTGCTATAAAATCCTATCAATCACGTTTGTGCTACAACCACTTTAATGAATATTCTGATAAAAATTTTGTAAAAACAAAAACTGAAAAAAACTCTTAATCTTAAAGGATATTTTAAATTGAGCATACAGTAATCAGTCACACCTTCTTTAATTCTTTAAGGCCCTAGCTATTTATGTTCTGTAGATTCAATCGTTATTTTCTAACACTCCTACAGTATTGTAAAAAAGCGTTACAGATAGTTATAAGGTGTTTTGTATTCTTTCAAGAGAGAGAAAAACAATCTAAGATTGACTTTTTTTATATTTTTCCTTATGGGTTAACAGCCGTATGATAGGATAAAATTGTTTATCTCGCGCATAACTACTCATAAAACGAAAATTAAGAAGGGCCGCACTCCGCGGTATTTAAATAAATGAAACGTACTTACCAACCCTCTAAACTTGTCCGTAAACGCCGCCATGGGTTTCGTGCACGCATGGCCACAGCTGGAGGACGTAAAGTTATTGCTGCAAGACGTGCTCGTGGACGTAAGCGGCTTTCTGCTTAACCATTTAAATTTTCACAACCGTTGAGGATTGCTCATCGTTTCTTCGTTGTGACACTTTTATTATGAACCTACAATGTCTGCTTGCAGGCATTTAATGAAATTGCGAAATATTCTTTTATGAAGAAAAAACATCCCTGCCGTATTCGCAAAAGAGCAGACTTTTTGGCTGTCCGTACAGGAGAAAAACGACGTGGTCCTTTATTTTTGCTCGAAGTTAAATCTCGTGAACAAACAACAGAAAGAAAAGATTCTCTTTTTGCACGTGTAGGCTTCACTGTTACCCGTAAAAACGGTAATGCTGTGAAACGTAATCGTATTAAAAGGCGCTTGCGTGAAGCCGTGAGAGTTGGTGTAACAAACCACATGGAAGCAGGAACAGACTATGTCATTGTAGCGTACCGTGATGTGTTACATGCACCTTTTACATCCTTGATTAGTGAATTAAATCGGCGAATAAAACCAAAAATAAAACATCAGCAACAACAACAAGGGTGTACGGATGGAATATAACCGCAATTTCTTTATCGCTATTGGCTTATCTTTCGTAGTGCTCATCGCATGGCAATTTCTTCATGTTGCTCCCAAACAAGCAAAGTTACAAAAACAACAAGTCGTCACACAGCAATTGTCAAAACAACAATCAGCCCTTTCTACTACCACAACGGATTTTTCTGACGATACCTCAACGTATCAAGCTACATCTATCATCGAACAGCCCATGACACCTGAAATCCGGAAAGCTGTATTGGACAAAACAGAACGTATTGCGATCAAAACCAATGAACTGGAAGGCTCTATTAATCTTGTTGGTGCACAATTTGATGATCTTCACCTCAAAAAATATCGTTTAACAGTCGATAAAAAATCACCGGAAATCGATTTGCTAAATCCTAAAGGTTTCAAAACGACCTACCTTGCTGAATTTGGTTTTGCAAGTGCGTCTTTGCCAGCAAAAGCCTTGCCACAATCGGATACAAAATGGCAAATAGAGGGAAACAATACAATCCTGACTCCTTCAACACCCATCACTTTAATTTATAATAATGGACAGGGACAAATCTTCCGGCGGACCCTTTCTGTTGATAATCATTTCATGTTTACCATTGAGGATTCTATCAGCAATGAAAGCGATCAACCAATACATCTCTCGTCCTATGCTCGCGTTGCACGTGCTGCACCACCAGAACATACAAATGCAACCTATTTACTTCATGAAGGTATGATAGGTATTGCTGGAGATTCGCTCAAAACTGAAAAATATAAAACCTTAGCAGAGCTTGACCCAAATCCTGATAATGGGCAAAAGAGCGTGACTTTTTCCAAAGTAACAGGAGGTTGGATTGGTATTACCGATAAATATTGGGCTGTAGCAGTTATTCCCCCGCAAAATAAAGAATATACAAGCCGTTTTATTTATTTTGATCGTTTGCAAACACATTATCAGTCTGACTTGCTAGGGTCGCTTTTAACGATTGCCCCAAATGAAACAAAAACTGTTACAAATCGTCTTTTTGCTGGTGCAAAACAAGTTGAAATTATTAATAGTTATCAAAATGACCTAAAAATCAAAAAGTTTGCTCTTTTAATTGATTGGGGCTGGTTTGATTTCATCACCAAACCAATGTTTTCCCTCATTGATATTCTTTATAAACAAACAGGGAATTTTGGTATCGCCATCCTTCTTGTCACAGTGCTCTTAAAAACTCTTCTTTTCCCTCTAGCCAATAAATCTTATAAATCTATGGCACGCATGAAGCTTTTACAACCGCGGTTGCTAGAAATAAAAGAAAAGTATCCCGATGACCAAACCAAACAACAAAAGGCAATAATAGATCTATATAAAACCGAAAAAATAAATCCCCTTGCAGGCTGTTGGCCAATGTTGGTTCAATTCCCAATATTCTTTGCTCTTTATAAAGTTCTCTATATCACTATTGAAATGCGCCATGCCCCTTTCTTTGGCTGGATTAAAGATTTAGCGGCACCAGACCCAACTTCTCTTTTTAACTTGTTTGGTCTCTTGCCATATACAACGCCAACATTTCTTATGATTGGTGCATGGCCTTTGATTATGGGAATAACGATGTTTTTACAAATGCGTATGAATCCCGCTCCTCAAGACCAAACCCAAGCGATGATATTCACATGGATGCCTGTTGTCTTTACTTTTATGCTCGCCTCTTTCCCTGTTGGTCTCGTCATCTATTGGGCATGGAACAATATATTATCAATCATTCAGCAAGGTATCATGATGAAGCGCCAAGGAGTTAAAATTGAGCTTTTTGATAATCTGAAAGCCATCTGGAGAAGATCACCCAAAAAAGAAGTGCATGAATGACAAGAGATTCTTCCCTTTCTGGAATTTTTTCTCGCAATTGGATTTTTATTCGTGGTGTACCAGCAATACGCTTTCTCCCCCCCGAAGGACCACCAGAAATTGCATTTGCAGGACGTTCCAATGTTGGAAAATCATCTTTAATCAACGCACTCGTCCAACAAAAAAGCTTAGCACGTACCTCAAATACACCAGGACGGACTCAAGAGCTTAATTATTTTGTCCCCGATGGATTCAGTGGGCAACTAGGAGACCTTCCCCCTCTAGCATTAGTAGATATGCCTGGTTATGGTTTTGCTGCTGCTCCTAAAAATCTTGTTGATGCGTGGACAAATTTGATTTTTAGCTATTTACGGGGGCGCACAACGTTAAAACGTGTATATATCTTAATTGATTCACGGCACGGAATCAAAAATAATGATGAAGATGTTTTTGCTCTCCTTGATAAAGCAGCTGTTTCTTATCACATTGTTTTGACAAAAAGCGATAAAATCAAATCAAATGCCTTGGAAAAATTAATTATGAGCACACAAACAAAGCTTCTTAAACGCCCAGCAGCTTATCCTGAGCTTCTTGTAACCTCTTCAGAAAAAGCTATCGGTTTAGAAGAATTACGTGCTGCCATTTTGCAAACCATCGCATAAGAGAACAATTCCTAGTCATTAGCAATTTATTAATTATAATTACTAGCAGCTACTAATGATCTTGTACTTCTAGTCAAGCATCTTTATAAAAATGATTACTTGAAAGAATTCTCTTCAACTCTATTTGATAGTGTAAATTATGCTGACACTTTTTCACTCTCCCCTATCCTCTGCCTCGCGCTTCATACGCCTCATTCTTGGGGAATATGGTGTAACCACTCAACTGATTGAAGAATATGAATGGGCAAGAAGACACGAATTTCTAGCCCTCAATCCCGCTGGTCATGTTCCTGTTTTTCTCGATGAACACGAGGTTCCATTATCAGGTCCTCTTGTTATCTGCGAATATTTAGACGAAACACATGGAAGTTTACGACAAGAAAATAAGCTCTTTCCAGAAAATCCTTTAGATCGTGCGGAAGTACGCCGTCTCAATGACTGGTTCTTAAATAAATTCGAAAATGAAGCAACGCGCCATATCGTACGAGAACGAATCCATAAACGTGAAATGCCACTTGCCATCGGCGGTGGTGCTCCTAATTCACAAATTTTACGCAATGCACGTGCCAATATTTTACCACATATGAACTATCTCAATTGGCTCTGTGCCTCTCGCGATAGCTTAGTCGGTTCTGCCTTGTCCTATGCAGATCTAGCAGCAGCAGCTTCTATTTCTGTACTTGACTTTCTAGGGGAAATTGACTGGGAACAATCTCCTGCTGCCAAAGACTGGTATATGAGAATTAAATCACGCCCTTCTTTTCGTTCTCTTTTAACAGATCGCGTCCGCGGAATTGTTGCAAGTGCTCACTATGCAGATCTTGATTTCTAGCCTTCTCTCACAAACAAAAATAAAAGTGATATTTTATCTAAAGGATATTTATAGTTTTATGAATTTTTATGCATGCGTATAAACAATATAATAATACATTGATTTATGATCGTATTAAACAGAGAATAAAACCCATTATAATTGAATCACAAAAATCACTTTCTTATCGTGTCACAAAAAAAGATTAGCACAGGAATAAAAAATATTTAAGAAAGCATTTTAACGACTCTCTTTAAATACAAGAGCTGTAGCATCATTAGAAGCTAGGCAAATAAAATAACAATACTTAACGCATGTTATCCTCAAGTCTCCCCAATATATGAAAAAACGCATTGCATAACATATATACTATTTGCTCTATAATAAAAAAATCCTCATCATGCGTTTTTACAACATAACAATTTTTTTAACTGACTTTCCTAAAAGATGAAGAATCCGACCAACTCTCGTGTGAAAACAATCCAACTTCTTGTTAGCCCCTTGTTTTTATCCCCTTTTACGTGATTTTATTTATGGATAACATATTGATATACAATGATAAATAATCGTTTTTTTACCTTAATCATCAATTCCAAATACCTTTTTCTCATTACCTTCATCACATTTAAAACAATCAAAATCGCTTTCTTATGCGTCACAAATGGAATTGGTAAATGAAAGAATATTAAAGAAAAGAATGAAAATGCCTAAGTGCCAAGAATTATTAAAACATTAAAGGCTACAAAACGTATGATAATGCTAATTTTCTCTATTTATGAAGCATAAAGATAGTGGCGCAGAATAGATGTTATATTATTCATGGATACTCTCTCGTGATACCACTCACGAGCACTATCATAAAATAAGTTTAGAAGAATTGATAAATATTTCTTTAAGAAAAGCGCATGAATTGACAACATAGGTGTATTTTGTTTGGGAGATCTTGTTTTGCATGAAGAACGCTCCCCCCTTAAAGAACGAAAGAAACAAAAGCGTAAAGTAATACACAATCTCCTTTAGGTGTCATAAGCAAACCTTACTTAGGAATATTCATCACACACTCAACGAAAAACATCTCTATTTAAATTTGTAGATCTTATATCACTTGCTCTAAACAACAGTATTTTACAGCACAACAAGATAAATTAAAGCAGGAAAAAAATTTTTCTATAAAGAAAAAGAACCATTGGAAAGAAGGCAAGAATTTGCCTATACTGCACAGTAAAGTATTATAAGGAGATAAAAATGCGCCTTACAGTTGTTGGTGCAAATGGAAGAATGGGACGTGAACTCATTACAGCAATCCAGCAGAGGAGAGATGTAGAACTTTGTGCTGTTCTTGTACGTAAAGGCTCACCGTTTGTAGGAAAAGATGCCAGTGCATTAATTGGTTCAGATTCTCTTGGGATTAGTATCACTGACAATCCCGAAAATGCCTTTTCTAATACAGAAGGTATTTTAGATTTTTCACAACCAGAAGCCAGTATTCTTTATGCTAACTACGCTGCTCAAAAAAGCCTTGTCCATATTATTGGCACCACAGGATTTAGCAAAACAGAAGAAGAAAAAATTGCAGATTTTGCGAAATATACAACTATTGTCAAATCTGGAAATATGAGCCTTGGAATAAATCTTTTAGCCAACCTTGTAAAGAAAGCCGCTAAAGCATTAGAAGCCGATGATTTTGATATCGAAGTTTATGAAATGCATCACGCTAACAAAGTTGATGCCCCTTCTGGAACAGCCCTTCTTCTTGGCCAAGCAGCAGCTGAAGGGCGCAATGTTATGCTTAAAAATGTGTGTGTCAACGAACGCAATGGTTATATAGGTAAACGCAAAAAAGGTACCATTGGCTTTTCCTGTTCACGTGGTGGGACAGTTGTTGGAGAACACAGTGTCATTTTTGCCGGTTCCAATGAGCGCATTGTTCTTTCACATACAGCGCAAGAACGCTCTATCTTTGCCAATGGCGCATTAAAAGCAGCTTTATGGGCACAAAATCATGAAAGCGGTCTTTATTCAATGTTCGATGTTTTGGGATTGAACGATGAATTTTAAACAATCAATAGAATAGAGGCAATTCATAATGGGACGCATACTTACACTAATTCGTCATGGACAAAGTGAATGGAATCTCAAAAACCTTTTTACCGGTTGGAAAGATCCCGATTTAACAGAAAAAGGTCATGCAGAAGCGATAGCAGCAGGAAAAAAACTGAAAGAATATGGTTTGAGGTTTGATATCGCTTATACATCTGCCTTACAGCGAGCTCAAAAAACCGCTCAGCACATTTTAGAGCAAATGGGACAATCAGATTTAGAAGTGATAAAAAATCCCGCATTAAATGAACGTAATTATGGTGATCTTTCTGGTTTAAATAAAGATGAAGTACGCCAACAATGGGGGCAAGAGCAAGTGCAAATGTGGCGCCGCTCCTATACGATTGCGCCGCCGAATGGAGAAAGCCTACGCGACACCGGTGCGCGCATCTGGCCTTATTATCTTTACCATATCCAGCCTTATATTTTGCGCTCTCAAACTGTTTTGATCGCAGCACATGGAAATTCTCTTCGTGCTCTTATTATGGCGCTTGAAGGTCTCTCCGGTGAGGAAATTATATCTCAAGAATTAGCGACCGGCATTCCTATTATTTACACATTTAATCCGGATTCAACAATTTTATCAAAGACAGTCCTCACACCTTAAACTTCTAAAATCATGATCTCTCTCAAAAGTTCAATGCTATCGTTTTAAGCTGAAAAAATAAATTCTATAATTTTATTGACAGAGTTGCTTCATGCGCTTAGATGAATTTTATAAGCCCAGATGGCGGAATTGGTAGACGCGCAGGTTTCAGGTACCTGTGCCGTAAGGCGTGGAGGTTCGAGTCCTCTTTTGGGCACCATTTTATATCTTTAACACATTAAATATATAGATTTTTTCTTTAAAGAGCTATTTTAAGACCAACTTTTAGACCACCTTCTACGGTTTATACAACTTTAGCTAATTTGTTCCTTATTTTTCTTTGGAGTGAAGGATAAGATCTCTTTCTTTCTCCATCTCACTGCTCTCCCTAGCTTATATAGCTCTGGCCCCCTTGAAGCACCCAATTACGAATCGTGGTTGTGGATACACTAAAAAACTTTGCACACTCACGTGTTATTACATATCCATCTCCATCATCAAATATCATCTCATTACCTTTCTCTTTTTTATATTAATTAAATGGGCGGGGGTGCTGGGAGGAGAGAGCACCCCCATAGGTTTAAGCAGCTTTTGTCAAAATCTTTTGCATCTCTTGTTCTATTTCCCCTAAAAAGATTTCGACCGCTTTATTAATCTCTTCAATGTGTTCCTCATCACGATTGATGCGTTTGATTTTCATTCTCAAACCAGTAGATTTGCCTACAAAGTTTGGATTATAGCTCATGAAATCACACCATTTGCGTCCAGTGCATGCCATTTGGAATTGCATCTGTGCGATATATTCAGGCTTGATTTCGTCATACATAAAGAAGCGCAAATGCGTGGTTGATTGTGGACATTTGACTTCGATTAAACCGTCCTCTCCAATCAACCCATCAGGACTAGCCCCCGCCATTTCCATTTTTGGGTGGGGGATAAACCCGCATCTTGTGACTTCTGCGTCATAAATGAATTCATATTCTCTTAAGGCATTCTCTTCATGTTCAATGCCCCATTGCATAGCAGGTGTTGTATAAGATTGGCTTATTTCCTCTATTAAGCGTTCTGTCATGAGTTTCGTTTTGTAGTCTTCATATTTGCTTGTAGGAAAACCTTTTGCTGTCTTACTGAGTACGTTGTAAACATTTTAAGCAGTGACTTTCTCTAGCCTTGCTTGAAACCATTCCGCTGTTCTTTGTTCCATCTCACACCGCCGTTCCCTGTTCGTGTGGCGTTGCTATATCGGCATCTTGTATAGTAGAATCTGTTTCTACCTTTTGCCTGTTTTGTTTATCTTTCAAAAGATGTAACACCGTTTGTGCTTATACTTCAGACATATCATCAAGCTTTTTAACGTTGTCTCTGCTATCCAGTCCCGCAGAATCGATCTGAAACCATGAAGTCTATAATCAAAACCTTTGTCTTTCATGAATTTAGGAAGTGCTACATCAGATATAGGCTTTCCAAAACTCTCAACAAATAAAAAACCATTTTTTTGCTTTTTCAATAACAGCAAGCGCTTCAGCTGTAAGCGGCACATGAAAATCAGAAACCTTTCCAACAATTCTCTTCATATTTTCTTTTGGGATAATCCATATTGATCCATAAATCTCTAAATATGCCTGATTGGTATAAAAAAAACCGTCAAAATAAGAAGTTTTAAAGCTAGATGTGATACAAGCTCATCATTTTAAGATTGAAAAAACTTAGGCATTTCTTTCCATGGCATAGCTGGAATATTTGGGGCATTTTGAATAAACTTTTCTAATAAAGCTTTTGCTTTTAATTGCATACCCACATCTATACTAAGTGCCACCGCATGTTTTATAGCTATATTCAAGCGGGATAAAGCTTTACTTGCTGTTTCGTTTTTTGTCTTCCAAATGGGAGAAATGCATCCTTTTATATCAATTTGCGTCAGTTCAATGATTGGCGTATCACCAAGTTTAGGAAAAACATGTAACTCAAGAGGTGTTAACCAGTTTGCTGCTTTTCCTTCATTTTTCAATTCGTTTTTTTTCGCTTCAAAAGTACTAGAGGCAATTTCTCGTAAAGAAATACCCCCCTGCTCGACGTAAATTTTCTTTTTGTTTTCGGCGAATCGGGTCAATTCTTTGATCTAAAAGATCACGACAAGCTAAAGCTTTGAACAGTGCTTCTTTTAAAGATACATTGCGACAAGAGCCTAATCCCATTTCTCGTCGTATTTATATTGAGGTCAAACCTAAAAACCCATCATCCTTGATCTGGTGTAGTTTTGATAAGCCATAAACCAGCTCTGTCAGCATATTTTCCTTTAGATAGATTTTTTACAGATAAGACAGACAGTCTATCACGTTCTTCGAACCACCTTTTAAAAACCACCTTTTGAATTGCACTTGGAGCACTTTCATCTGGTACCAAGATTATATATAAAAGGCAATTTAATAAATAAAATAAAATAAAAACAATTAGTTATTAAACAGAAAAAAGATAAACTGTGCTATCAGGTGATATTGTAGAGAGTTCTAAGGGAAGAAAAAATTGTTGCACAAACGTACACGCCGTCCGCACCACTCTATGTAAATTTTCTTTATTTTCTCATTACTTAGATAGTAAAAACTCTCTTTAAGTTTACTGTTTGCAACTCTATAACGGTATTATAAAGTGATAACTGTAATAATATGAAAGACGAAGCAATCCTTCTTTGCCAACAAATGTTTCAACCACACCTCGTGAACTAAAAATTTTTTATTCTTAACAATTAAGAATCTGAGTAACTCTTCCTTACCTCCTCATTCTCACTCAAAGTCAAAGCCCCCTTTTTTTTTCACCATAAAATAGTGTTTACAATGCATAAATTAAAAAATAAAGGCCCTATCAAAGAAATAGGACCTCTTAAATTTAAGCTCCTTTATCCTACAAAATTAGAATTTGTAAGCTATTCCTGCGCGAAAATCATTCGTCTTATACTTAACTTCAATCTCGTCTTTAAATTTCCTTTTACCAAAATCTGAGTAACGATATTCCGCACGCACAACAAGATGGTCTGTCATTGCAAAATCAACACCACCACCGAGAGTATAACCAATCATCGTTTTTGTTACATCCGATGTCCTATTAAATGGCTCACCTCCCGTAATTACTGTCGACAAAATATCCTGAAACTGTCCATAAGCAACACCACCAGCAATATAAGGCATCACACGCCCTGCAGAAAACCCAACACGCACCCGTGTAGCACCTGTCCATTTTTGTTTTAACGTATGATTAAAAGTTAAACTGTCTTTCTCTTCTTTATCCTCTGCAGAAGAGCGAGAAAAGCCTCTGCCCTGTCTCCTGACAATTTTTGCCTTTTTTCGACTTTTTTCTTCTGTATCTAATTCCTCAGTATCACTACCCGATCCTTCAGTGCCCAATCCTTCAGTTCCACCAGCACTCGATTCATCTGCATGAAATCTTGTTTTTGTATCCTTTTTTTCCGTTAAAATGATATCCGTATCAATCCCCATAATAAAATTATTACCGAGATCAAAATTAACACCCGCATAAAAACCACCTATAAACCCAGAAAGATCGGGCATATGCTGTTTCTCGACAGGTATCCATGGTTTACTTTTACTCCCCTCATCAGGATAGAGAGGAATATTAACATCAGGCACTGTTGCAGAAATCTTACTTGAAAAGCCACCAACTTGCCCCCCGAAATAAACACCTCCCCAAGAAAAAGGTGAAGAAGCAACAACTTCTGAGGCAACATGTACTGGCTCTTCGTGAACCACCACATCTGCAGCCTGTACTATAGAAGGTGAAATCAAAGAAAAAACAGATGCTGTTATAAATTTTGTATTCATAAAATTATACCCCATTGCTAAATTTAAATATAATCAAAAATCACATTTAGAAAAACAAAGTTTTATAAAATCTTATGCTGCAAAATCGCATGTACTCCTTTATAGTTACATTTAAATCTATTACTATATTAATATATCATTACATCAAAATTTAATATTATCAAATAAATTTTAAAATATTATAATAATGATTACTTCAAATAATAAATATTTAATAAAAATACCTATTATCTTGTCAAAAGGAGGAAATATAAAACATTTTGTATTAAAATTACCGCAAAAAAATCACAAAATAGTATATTTTATGCCTTTTTTCATGAAAAAATTCTAAAAATGATGTAATTATTTTTAGAAAATCGATGTTCATTAACAATACTATAAATACCTCAATATTCTTACATCCAAAATGCATACTGTAGATTCTACATAGTATAAAAAAACATCCATTTTATACTAAAATCATACTTTTTTTACCATTTTCTAAAGGATGAGATTATTAATTACACACAATATCATGATCCTTCTAAATCTTGTCCCCAAACAAAAATTCTCAATCATTTTATTTAAAAATTGCTCTTCCCCTACTGATTTCTATATTATCATCTGCCTTTATTGCAAAACGGTCTTTATTAGGAAAAGTTATAAAACATCCCTTCATACAAATTGTAATTGTTTGATGAGTATTTAAAGAAATTTTTGAAGGTATACTTCCTTCAACAACAATAAGAGATTGTATCTTTAAATCAGTATTCTTCACTGTTGCAGCAAAAGCTGTTATGGTAAAAATACTTAATAGAATAACTGTAATCAAAATATAAGTATATTTCAGCATTCTAAGATTCCTTCCTCAGCAAAACGCTTATATAGGCTAAATCGAAGAGCATTGGTTACATGAGAAGATGAGGTAATATTAGGCACATAAATAGCCAAATTAAAGGAAAAACTCTTACGATCAAATGCTGTAAAACTCACCTGTGGGATAGGATTTTTTAAAACGCCTTCTGTCGCAGAAGCAATCTCTAACAAAATTTCAGCAACATGCTCTGGAGCAACCTTAGATGATACAGTAACTGGTATATCAATTCGTCCTACTTTATTACGTCGTGTCCAATTACTAACGTTGTTATTAATAAGGCTTGAATTGGGAATAATAATCGTCTTACGCTGAATTGTCTCAAGTTCCGTTGCACGCACACTAATACGCTTAACAACACCCCCTACTGATCCAGATTCTATATAGTCCCCTATTTTAAATGGTCTTCCAACTAAAATAATAAGTCCAGAGACAAAGTTTTGGACAATATTCTGTAAACCAAAACCTATACCAAGTGAAAGTCCTCCAGCAATAAGAGCGAAATTTCTAAGATCCAAACCTGCCATTGATAATCCGGTCAAAGCAGATACAACAACGCCTCCATAACTTATCACTGTTTTGATAGAATTACGTATACCAGAATCGAACTCTCCATGAACCAACACCACATTATCTAACCAACCAATAAATCGGCGAATAAGAAACCAGCAAACACAAAAAGAAATAATTCCTGTTACAAGAGAAATCAAAGAAAGACTAATATTTCCAATCTGAAAACCGGTCACCGATTGCCACAAAACTGCTTTTAAATCAGAATAGGAAAATCCAAACTGGACAGCAATTGGCATTGCACAAAATATAACAACAAATAAATTGAGAAAAACGCTCACAAAAACTCCCAATTGATTCATCGTTTTTTCTTCTAAATGAAACCTCTGCATCAAAAGATGACCAACCGTTGTTTTCATAAATTGGTCTTTAGTTCCAAGTGCTTGAGCGCTTTGTATTCCTAAATACATGAGAACTAAAAATGCTCCATCAATCATAATTTGCTGCGTAATAAAACGCGCAAGTCCAACGTAACCTAAAAAATTCAATACAAAGAGCAGTAACCCCAAGCCAATAAGAGGAATGCGTATATAAAATGGCCAAAAGTATGGCTCTTTTTTTTCTTCTTGAACACGCCTACGTCTAAACCGCAAAGGTACAAATGATATTATAAATAGCAATATCGCTACAAGAAAAACAGCAATAAAACTTTTAGCAATTGTTAAAGATAGAGGCGCTGAAATGATTTGATAAATACTATCAAGAACAGCGTCAAATGCCAAAATCCCCCCTAAAGACGTGAGTAAAATCACTAATTGATAAGCAGACGATGGTGCAATACTGAGAAGACGCACATGGGGCCTATTCGATGATAGAAGAACAACAGCTAATCGATTGATTAAAAATAATAAAATAATTTGACAACCTATCATATCAAAAACTGTTGTAAGCTTACCTGGATCTAAGTTAAAACTACGAAACAAAAACAACACAAGATAAACGCAAAGAATACATACAAGTGAAGGTAAGAGAACTGAAATAAAGGCGATCAATAAGCGTTGTAAATAAGATATTTCCTCATTAGACTTCGTAAAGTGGCAATACACATGAACAAGAACTTTTTGAGAAAAATAGGAAAGTCCCAAAGTAATAAAAAGTGGAATTAAAAAGCAAAGAAATAGTTGTAAAAACTTGAAGTAAAATATAAAATTCCACCAAGAATTTAACAACACAAGAAAATCTGATGAAGCCTCTTTTGTTTTTTGGACGAGATGTTTAACCATCGGAATCGAAAACTCAAGCCTATACGTAAGCGTGCGTTTAAAAAGCTCCCGAGATTGAGAAATAGAAAGTTCAGCTATTCTATTTGCCGCTAAGAAAATTGCTTCAAAACGAAGCATGATACTGTTAATTTTAGCTTTTTGCTCTATCAAATAGGAATATTCCTTCACAGAGCTTTTCAGTTTTTTCACGTCACGATGGAGCTCCATTAATTGATCAAGAAGTGTATTAATCTCATTAAGAGGAGGACGCAAAACAAATGCTGCCTCAATAGCACGTTCACTGATATCTTGTGCACGTAACCGTAATTCTTCTAAAGCACGCTCATCTTCTGGCTTTCTGTCAAAATCTCTTTTTAAAGTTTCAGTATTTTCTTCAAGAGTCTTAATAATCAACTGTTGTTGCAGAATAATTTCATCAACTGAATAAGAAGCTATCGTTTGTTCGACAATTGTATTTTGTGCCCCCCTATTACCCCATGCACCAGAATTAAATACAAAGATAATCCCCAAAAGAAGGAAAAGTATGTGGATGTTTTTTCTACAAAATGAATACATATCTACCTTATGAGCACAAAAGGGATTTTATTTTTCTCTTTTAAATATGGTATAAAGTAGATATTTTCAACTTTTATAGAATAATCTTATAAAAGCTTTCCCTTATCCTATAATACTGGTAATAAGATAAAAGAATGATAAATAAGCTGAACTCAATAAGATTAAAGAAGGCACTCTAGCATGTTTTTTTTGCACCTTTATTGCAAAAAAGAAGATTTTCTTCCTTTGACAACCTGGATTTTTCTATCCAGTTTAGGTGTATTCTTGACGAGCAACCTAGAAACGCGTGCTTATTTAATCAAACAATCACACACCAATAATGTCATTAAAACGAATAGATTTGATTTACATCATAAGTGTGATCAGGTGAATGTTACCACAACTGAAAACAAAAAACTTGTAACACTCCATACAGAATCTATTTTTATGAGGACCTTTCAAAAAATCCTAACATTGGATTTCTTTTTAATAAAGATTCCAGCTGTTGACACACGATTTCGTAACGTTAAAACACAATATTTCTCAAATAAACGCGCTCCTCCCAATGAACATACTTAATTCTCTTCCTTGAATATAAAAACGATCATCTTATTTTACTTGTGCTTTTAACTTTGAATAACTGTTAGATTGCCTATTTACGGAATATATCATGCGTACACCTGGTTGGTTAACTACCCTTTATTGTTTTATTCTTTTAAGCAGCATTTATGTTGCCTTACCCAATTTATTTTCACACGAACAAGTTAAAAACTCGAAATTCTTACCCGACACCCGTGTAGCACTTGGTCTTGACCTTCAAGGAGGCTCTTCTCTCCTGCTCGAGGTTGATAGCAAAACGTTAAAACGCGATCAGTTACATATAGTTTTAAGCAATGTGCGCAATGTATTGCGTGAAAAACAAATCCGCACCTCAAGTGTGCGTATCGTTGAAGATAGCGTTATTGCCCTTATTTCTGACCCATCGCAAACTGAAAAAGCACTCTCTGCTTTGAAAACATTAATAACCCCCATACACAGTAGCTTTGGCACAACAGAACATAACATCACGATCAGTGCTCAAAATGAAACTCTCCGCGTCACATTAACAGAAGCTGGTATAAAAGACCGTGTCAGCAATGCTATTGAACAAAGCTTAGAAATCATCCGTCGTCGTATAGATCAAGTTGGTGTTTCAGAACCAGCCATCCAAAAGGTCGGAAATGATCGTATTATGGTCCAATTGCCTGGACTACAAGATCCAAAACAACTGCGTGATCTTTTAGGAACAACCGCTAAGATGAGTTTTCATCTTGTTCCTTCTAATGTGGACCCCAATAACCCCCCTATAGGTGTTTCTATTCTCCCTGGATACACTGATGCAACACAACATTATGCAATTTATGATCAAATTGCTTTAGATGGAAATGTCCTGAAAGATGCCCGTGCAGGTTTTGACCCCCAAATACCAGGACGTTCCATTATTTCATTTACGCTAGATTCCGCTGGTGCAAAAATATTTGCCGATATAACACGACAAAATATTAACCGTCCTTTTGCCATTGTTCTGGATAATAAAGTTTTAACCGCTCCGACCATCAATAGTGTCATTCCCAATGGACAAGGTCAAATTACAGGAAACTTTGACCCCAAAGAAGCCTCAACTCTGGCTGCTCTGCTTCGTGCTGGTTCCCTCCCCGCACCACTCACAGTCATTGAAGAGAGAACCGTAGGTCCAAATCTTGGTGCTGATGCTATCCAAATGGGACTTTACACCGGCATAATTGGCTTTATTCTTGTTGCAATTTTTATTTTTCTTCTCTATCGTATTTGGGGATTAATTGCCAATATAGCACTAGCTCTGCACACAATTTTAACATTTGCTGCACTGAGTCTTTTGGGAGCTACGCTTACGCTGCCTGGTATTGCTGGTATTATTTTAGGCATCGGTATTGCCGTTGATGCTAATATCCTTATCAATGAACGTATCCGTGAAGAAAGTCGAAAAGGTGTGGGTGCTTTTGCAGCCCTAGATCGTGGATTTAAACACGCTTTTGCAACCATTGTTGATGCAAATGTTACAGCAATTATAGCGACCGTCTTACTATTTTGGTTCGGGACCGGTCCCGTTCGTGGTTTTGCCGTAACAATGTTGCTTGGTATTATCATCTCCATGTTTACAAATATCACCATTGTACGCATCATCATGATTTGGATCGTTCGTAAATGGAAGATTAAAAAACTGCATATTCACTCTGCTTTCAACATCATGCCACAAAACACAACTTTCCACTTTATGAAAGCACGTTTCATTGGTATTGGCGTCTCAATTGTTTTATCAATGGCTTCAGTTTTTCTCTTTTTTAAGCCTGGATTAAATTTTGGTATTGATTTCATTGGCGGAAGCCAAATGAGTATTACCACGAAAGGACCAGCAGATCTAGCAACTCTGCGTTCCAAGCTTTCTACTCTTAATATTGGTGAAGTTACCTTGCAAAATATTGATAACGAAAATACCGTATTAATTCGCATGCAGAAACAAAGCGGTGGCGAAGCACAACAAACCACCGCCATTGATAAGGTCAAAACAGCTGTACAAAATATCTATCCCGATACCACATTCGATCAAATAGAAGTTGTTGGTCCCAAAATTTCAGGTGAGCTTGCCACAGCTGCTTTTACTGCTGTTATTCTTGCGGCTATTGCCATGTCTCTCTATATATGGTTACGCTTCGAGTGGTTCTTTGCCATTGGAGCAATTATCACTCTCATTCTAGACACCACAAAAATGATTGGCTTTTTTGCTTTATTTCAATTTGATTTTAATTTAACGGCTATCGCCGCACTCTTAACAATTGTTGGATATTCTATAAATGATAAAGTTGTCGTCTATGATAGGATGCGCGAAAATATGCGTCTTTATAAAAAAATGCCGTTGCGCGAGCTGATTGATCTGTCAATTAATCAGGTTCTTGTACGTTGTTTTTTTACATCAGCCACAACAATTCTTGCGATGCTCCCCATGGCGATATGGGGTGGAAGTGCTGTTCATAATTTTGCATTACCCATGGTCTTTGGGATTATTATTGCAACATCATCCTCTATCTTTATTGCTGCTCCTATTTTACTCCTGCTAGGAAATTGGTGGCGTGAGCGAAATAATCGTGCAAATATCAAAGTGAAATAAAAATGCCCTTTAATGCGTATGGTACATCTCGCCTCTCTTCTCATAGAAATATAGTCGTTTTCATTCATTCGCTTTTTGATCAAGAATAGTAAATAATCCATGCTCCACGACACACCACTTATCACAACTATTGTTGCAGGCTTATGTTTAGCATTTCTCTTGGGAATGATTGCTAGCCGTTTACGTATTTCACCCCTTGTAGGCTATTTGTTAGCTGGTGTTATTGTGGGACCCAATACAGGCGGATTTAAAATAGATTCCGTCATCATTAATCAACTTGCTGAAATTGGTATTATTTTGCTGATGTTTGGTGTTGGGCTCCACTTTTCATTAAAAGACCTTTTATCTGTCAAAGCTATTGCTGTCCCCGCTGCTATTGCACAAATGGCATTTTCTACTTTTCTAGGTTTGTGCCTTGGTCTGATTATGGGATGGGGCTTTAGTGGTAGTTTGATTTTCGGTCTTGCTTTATCCATAGCAAGTACCGTTATCCTGCTACGTGCTTTGCAAGAGCGTCATCTTATTGAAACAGAAAAAGGACGCATTGCCGTTGGATGGTTGATTATTGAGGATTTAGCAATGGTCCTTATACTTGTCCTCATCCCTTCCTTGGCAAGTGCCCTCAGCAATACCAAAAAAGAAGCGTTGGATCCTCTTGTTCAATGGTTGGATTTAAGTATTTGGGGTATTTTTGGTCTCACCATCCTGAAGGTAATTGTATTTATTGCACTTATGCTCGTCATTGGGCGACGCGTTATCCCATGGCTTTTAAAAATGAGCGCACAATCGGGATCACGTGAATTATTTCGTCTTAGCGTCTTTGCTATTGCATTAGGAGTAGCTTTCGGAGCCGCTCATTTATTTGGAGTTTCTCTTTCTCTTGGTGCTTTTTTTGCTGGTATGGTCATGAGCGAATCAGAATTAAGCCACCGTGCCGCGGAAGAATCTTTACCACTGCGCGATGCTTTTTCTGTTCTCTTTTTTGTTTCTGTAGGCATGTTATTTGACCCCGAGAAACTCTTAACTCATTTTTTCCCTCTCTTAGCAACCTTATTCATTATCGTAATCGGAAAATCTGCTGTTGCCTTTTTCATCGTTAAAGCTTTTCGCTATTCTAATGCAACAGCTTTGACTATTTCTGCAAGCCTTGCCCAAATCGGAGAATTTTCCTTTATCCTTGCTGGTTTAAGTTTAAGCTTAGGACTTTTAAACAATGACGCTCATGATTTAATTCTTGGAGGAGCAATTTTTTCTATTTTGCTCAATCCTCTTGTTTTCATTGCCTGTAATAAAATTAAAAAACGTCTAGAAAAAAATTCTGCATCTTCACAAAATACCCAAACAATTATTGATATTGATCCACAAGATCCTGACCAAGATTTTTTACCGATGACCTTAAAAAACAACCATATCGTAATTATTGGCTATAGTCGTATCGGTAAGTGTGTTGCATTATCTTTAATAAATAGAGGTGAACCTATAGTGATCGTAGAAGAATCAAAACGCCTCTCTGATAAAGCGATTGCAGATGGCTTTGAGGCTATTTGCGGCAATATCATTCAACAAGAAATAATGAACGCAGCAAATATAAATAATGCACATAAAGTTGTTATTACAATGCGAAGTACCATTGAAGTAGGAGAATGTATCGTAAATATCCGTGATATGAAGAAAGATATCCAGATAATCACACATGCATTATCCGACACAGAAACAACATATCTCATTGATTTAGGTGCTGATGTTGTAGTAACAGATGATGAAGAAATTGCCAATGGTATTATAGAGTATATAACAGAACGAAGATCTGTAAGGAATATGCTCAATCATGAAAATTTACAGAAAACATAAAATGGATACAGAATCGTGAAAATAAAGCAATTTATATGGCCATTGATTGGTATCTTAGCAATGCTGGTATCTATTCGAATTCTTTACATGAAGCTCTCTGCCATTTCATTTGGGGATGTATTGGAGCGCTTGAGCAATTTAAATGCACAGCACTGGTTATTAGCCTGTTTATGTTCTCTCCTAGCTTATGCTGCTCTTGCTGGATATGATCGAATTGCCTTGCAACATCTAGGCCATAAAATTTCTTGGATTTTTATCGCTATATGTTCATTTACAACCTACGCTCTTTCACACAATATCGGTGCTTCAGTTTTTTCTGGTGCCGTTGTACGCTATCGCGCCTATAAAATGAAAGGATTAAACGGAACAGAAATCGCAATATTAGTAGGTTTTTGCTCTTTTACTTTTGTAATCGGCACAATCTTACTTTTGGGAATCGTTTTGGTGCTGCAACCCGAAATTATCACCCTCATTCATAAAGAACTTCCTGAATGGCTCGGAACAACGGCTGGAGCAATTTTACTCAGCTGTATAGCACTTTATACGTTTGGCAGCTGGCTTCAGTTAAAACCCTTACGCTTGGGTAAAAAAATTCAACTCTCCTATCCCCGGCTGAAAATTGTTATTCAACAGCTTCTCATTAGCCCTCTAGAGCTTTTAGGAGCAGCAGGAATTATATATGCTGTTCTCCCACATAACGCAGATATTCATTTTATCTCTGTTCTTGGTGTTTTCCTAGCATCTTTTACGATAACTCTTCTCTCTAATGCTCCAGCAGGAGGAGTAGGAGTTCTTGAAGCTCTCTTCATAACAGGCATGCCCAATATAAATCCAACCGATGTTATTGCAGCACTTATTGTCTTTAGAATGTTTTATTTGATTATACCGCTTATCCTTTCATTATTTGTGGTCGTCATTTTTGAGGCGCAACAATATTGGAAAAGAGCCCCCAAAACACCACCTGAATAAATAAAAGGCTATCAATGACTTCTTTTTTTATGTACCTATAAAAGAACAAAACACCATCGTGTTGCCAATTTACATATCTTTTTTAAGAAACCTCTCTCAACGCTCTTCTCCATTACACAACAATACCCGTAAATGGTATAATAGTAAAGCTATTGTTGCACCATCATCTTTATACTTAATAAAAGAGCAAGCCTGCGCCATTATACTATTTTTCCAATGTTATGATAACTTTTAGCACTTAAGAACATTAATAAGAATTATTTTTATGCCTTTCTTCAATAGTCTTTATCCACACGTTAATCCCATTTATGATGCAAAAATGAATGATTTTAATTAATTCATTATAAGAGGGATTGAAACAAAAGAAGTTTATGATAGTAAAGTTTTTTTTAAATAAAGAATAATCAATTCTTTATAAATCAATATATTATAATGAATCTGAGTGGCTTTCTTAATATTTATATTTTTAGAGGTTTAGCTAACGGAAAGACAGCATAGCGTAACCACACAGCTTAATATTTTAAAACTTTAAGCCTCATTAAAGTTTATTGTCTTTCGTTTAACAGGTATTAGCTTTAAACAATTAAACTGATCTAATTTTATTACTTGTATGTCCAGCTAACTACTTTATTTTATCTTGATTTACCCTCTTGGAATACTGATGATTATTACAGAATTTTTTTGTTTAAGCGGGAGAGTTATCAAAAAATATCCACGCTGCTGACACAACTAAAGTGTAAAGTTTCTTCTGTCTTTAAACAATATGCTAAAAATCCAAAAAAATTTAATCAATTTATATTAAAAGAAGTGAAAACTGTTGATTTTTATACCCCTTTAAATAACACAATTGTCGGTAAGAGGCTTCTCCTTACCAATTGCAACTTAAAAAAAGAAACAATACGCATTAAAAGATCTTAAAATGTCCTTTGGAAGTTCTTTGAGTCCCCTAAAAAGTACAAACACCGATGACTAAGCTATATCAACAATCTTCACTTTTAAACAAACAGATATGGGGAAATCCTACTGCCCAATTTTATTTAGCAACTCGTACCTTAAAAAAAATTACGCAATCAATAAGTTATTTACGGTATAAAATAAAATGGTGGGTGATGAGGGGATCGAACCCACGACCCGCTGATTAAGAGTCAGCTGCTCTACCGACTGAGCTAATCACCCATAAGCTTCTCAAAAGACGAGAATGAGCGTTTCTATAACGCTCCTAAGGATAGATGTCCAGATATTTTGTTGTTTGTTATATAAACTCATTGTCTGTAAGGTTAAAAATATGATATTCACCACTTGATCTTATATAAAAATAAACCCATTATAAGAGGCTTTATAAATAAATGTTCTGATTGTTATACAGAACCTATAGTTAGAGGATTATCGAGCATAATGCCCGAGCGAAAATTAGAGGAACCTTCTTGTGGTTGTAAGCGGGATGGGGCATCATTTTGTTTTATCAACAATCACATGCATTCAAGCAATATTGTGCTGTTTTTTTCTTTGAATATAAGTTTTTTACATTCAATGTTCATGATCCAATATACGAATAAAAGCCTATGAATTTTTTTTGTCAATCGCGCGCTTTTAAGCTTCTAAAAGGTAAGGAATGATGGAATGGATCACTGATCCCCATGCGTGGTTTGGTTTGATCACGCTGGTTTTTCTCGAAATTGTTTTAGGAATAGATAACCTTATCTTTATTGCAATTTTAGCTGAAAAATTGCCACTGCATTTGCGTGACCGCGCACGCTTTATAGGTCTTACTTTAGCATTAATTATGCGGCTTTTCCTTCTTACCGTTATTGGATGGGTTATGAGACTCGATAGGGTCATTCTTTCACTTTCATCTTTTGTATTTAGTTGGCATAGCTTTATTTTAATCGGTGGTGGAGCCTTTTTGCTCGCAAAGGGAACGCTAGAATTACATGAAAGGTTAGAAGGAGTATCACATGAAAGAAAAACAGGCGTTGGTTATGCTGTTTTTTGGCAAGTAATCGTCCAAGTCGTGGTGCTGGATGCCGTTTTTTCACTAGACAGTATTATTACCGCAACAGGTATGATTGCAAAAGAGCAGGCAGCAGTTATGTATATCGCAGTCATAGCTGCTATGGGAGTAATGATGTGCGGATCTGGTGCTCTTATGCGTTTTATTAATCGTCATCCCACTATTGTAATCCTTTGTCTTGGTTTTTTGATGATGATTGGTTTTACTCTCATTGTTGAAGGATTTGGTTTTCATATTCCAAAAGGGTATTTGTATGCTGCTATTGGTTTTTCTGTTCTTATCGAAGCTTTTAATCAAATTGGACGTCGTAACCGTGAAAAAATGATTAAAACGAATGATCTACGCAGTAGAACAGCTGATGCTGTTTTGAGACTCTTAGGAGGAGGAAGCAAAGATAGTCACCTTGCTGAGACTGTAGATGTTATTGCTGAACAGGCCGCAGCTTCTGAGTTGTTTAGACCAGAAGAAAAGGAGATGATTCGTGGTGTTCTCGATTTAGCTGATCGCCCTGTTCGCTCTATCATGTCGCCGCGTAATGAAATTGAGTGGTTAGATTTAAATGCTGATGAAAATGAAATGCGTGAAGAATTACAAAAGGTTAAACATAGCCGCTTAATTCTTGCGCGTGAAAAAGTGGATGAATTTGTTGGCGTTGCGTTGACAAAAGATCTTCTTTTGAATTTGGCTGAGGGGAAAAAGATTAATTGGAAAAAAGCTATGCGAGAACCCCTCGTTGTTCATGAAAATACAAGTGTTTTACGATTGATGGAGCAATTACGTCATTCTTCGATTCAGCTTGCAATTATTGTTGATGAGCATGGATCTTTTGAAGGAATTGCAACACCAACCGATATTCTTGAAGCTATTGCAGGAGACTTTCCTGATGACGATGAAGAACTCATGATCGCAGAACAACTTGAAAATGGCAGTCTTCTTGTTGAGGGATATGCTGATATCCGCCGTTTAAGTGGTTATCTTGGGCGTAACCTTGTGGATGAAGCAGATCGTTATACGACTCTGGCAGGCTTTATGCTTTGGCAGTTTGGTCATTTACCAAATGAGGGAGAAAGCTTTGAAACTGATGGTTTACACTTTAAAGTGATTGAAATGGAACGCCGAAACATATCTAAAATCCTTATTTCTCCACTTGTATCACCAGAAAAAAGCTAATTCTTTTTATAAGCAAAATGAATAAAAAGATTTTTTTATGATTAAAAATTGAAACGAATAAGCAGTTGATAACTCAATTGCATTTCATTATTTTTATATTTTTTTTAAGCGTAAAGTAATGACATACAAAAGTTATATTATCAATGAACTTTCCATTATAAAAAATTTTCATTGATGATTGACGAAAAGCTGGAAGAGAGAAAATGGTGCAAAATTATTTGTCAATGGTCATTAATCTCAAAACAATGAATATATACAACATATTGATTTATAATAATTATTTATTACAACATTACCTTCACATCAAGAAAGCCTCTTTCAAACATCAGATTTCCGCCAATGGATAAAACTCCACCATTGTTGAGTTCACTCAACTGATGATGGCATCTTTAAACCAGACTCTGGCTCCTATAATCTTTTTAGATCTTCTTGATATTTCTTAAGGAGCTATTCCTTAGCTTTTGTTTTGATAAATTTAGCTATTTTTTTCCTTGCAAGAATGAAACTCCACCTCTCTGGAAAGCTCTTATTAAGAACTTTGTTTTTCTTCCAGATGGTTCATATTTTTTACTACTTTTGCAATGAAAGCGTAGCTGAGTTGCTTAGATTTGACTACTTCTTTGACTAAAGCCAATGCACGTTCAAAATGAATCTGTTGGGTATTTTCATCAAAGCCTAAATGATCCTCTACACTGAAACTTTGATAATAAGATTGTAAGGTTGCAACATCACCCAATAAAGCCAGTGCACCAATATGAAGTAAGCTATAATCAGCATAATCTACCTTGATAACCTTATGTACCTCCAACTTCATTCTTTCGCCAAGATGGTGCTCCATATCTGGAATAAAAGCATTTATGAAGATCAATTTTTTCTATCGCCTATTTCAAGACATAATCCCGCTTAATTCCAACCAATCTGCATATATTCCTTCTTCACAAACTCTCAACCCCTTTTTATAAAAATCAAGTTGTAGATCTTGTAAGTGCTGAGAATTGATAGGGATCAATTACCATACAGGCAGCAGCTAAAATACCAGTACTAATCGAAACTCCAACATCAACTTACTGATAACCTTTGATAATTGCGTCATTATAAAGAATTTGTACTTCACAATCTGGTAGTTGATAACATGCTGAATAATTATCTACCTCTTTAATTTTTTCAACAAACCAATCAAGATTTTTGAAGAACACTGTTGCACTCTCCATGATTAAAAAATTCTTTGCTCTACCTCAAAAGAGGTTGTATCCATATCAAAAGTCAAAAGACAAGCAGATTTTTGCAAACAAAAGTGATAACGCCGTGTAAGAGAAGAATCTTATCAATAAGGTCTTTGGTGATTTCTTTTACAACGTCTAAACGAGATGGAATCTTATTCATAAAAAATACAATAAAGTCAATAGTTTGCATGCAATTATTTTATATGAATCCCATTTAAAATCTACACTTTTATACGTGATTTAATTAACCATTTTTCATAAACAATTACCATGTATGGATAGACCATAAAACGCATGTAAACATTCAAATGAAGTGAACGCAGCTATCATTCATAACAGTTCATAAATTTTATGATACGTTTGTATCACACACAAATCGCATTATTAAAAACGTAATCGTTTGAAATTATCGATAACATAAATTGCATGCGTTTAAAAAACGGTATGGGGTTTACTCTTTTTTTGAGCTAAACCTTAAAAGAAATAATCATTTGAAACTATCATAGAATAGGTTTTAATTCATTAAGGGCACATAAAAGGATTTAAAGACAAGTCGATTTTAAAGCGCCGCTTACTAAAAAGTTAGTCAATAATAAGCAGACATTATATAGATACTATCATCACAACAGGTAATGAAATTGATAATGTTATGTCGTAGAAATCAAAAGATTTTTAATGATATAACGCAGGCAAACAAGCAAAAAACGTTTTAAAAGTTACAGTTTAAAAATACGAAACCAAATGAAGTCCCCTAAAATTTGAGGATACTTATTAAGACAAAGATAAGTAGATAAATTTCAAAAGGATTGCAATCATATTACAAAGGCATGGTGTTTTACTCAATTTTGAGTCAAAAGCGACAATGTTTAAAGAATGCTCTATTCTAAAGTTAACGAACTCGAATTTGAGCTGGTTAATTTTACCAGCCCAAATATAGAGCGGCTTATTTGAAAAGAAGTTATGTTTAAATGCAAAGTGAAAATACGCTTATGAGAACCTCACTAAATGAACGTTTAAACGTTTAGAGACATAAAATGATATCTCTATAAATACGTTTGAAACCTAGATTTATAACAGTTTAAAAGCCTTAGATTTTATAAAAAGCGGTTGTTTATTGTCTTATGAAAAGCTGCTTTTAAAAACCAATGTTCGTAAATGTAAACAACGGGTTTTGTTACAAATATTCACTTAATACGCATTTTCTCTTGATTGTCTTGATATGAACCTACCAAGCGTTGAGACATTTTGATAATGTACTTTGTGTCAAATGACCACTTCAAAAATGCGAGCGTTATTCTTAATACGCTTTATAGCCATACATAAAGTGTTTATAGGTTCTGTAATTCAAATGAGTGATTAAAGATCATATCTGTCATTTACGTTCCTTTTGATCAGTTTTAATCAATAGAATAGAGCGTTTGCAATATGATACGTTTTGTATACATACATTCATTATTGACTTCTTTTGTATGATCTGTAGTACCTCTATTTAAAAGCAGCGTCATATCAATTGGCACAGCTTTCTTTTATGATGCGTTTATAACCATCAAAGAAGCACCCTCCACGTCTGTCATTTATTCTGTTTATCAATCTTGATAACATCATCACTTTCATAAACCTCTCAATTTATGGGAACCGAATATAAATCGCTATGTCTTTTTATTCTTGCATTGCCATATACATTACTTCTAATCACGATATAATCAGGAGATCTTGGCATTGCCATAAACAGAGCCGTAGACCTTAGTATGACACCCCACGCTAGCATTGCCGTAAACCTTGCCTATAACAACCGCATGATCATAAACCGCGGCATTGCTATGAATACGTGCACTACCGGATAATTTTGCATTCCCATAAACCCGCGCTTAATGATAAACTCAAACGTTATAAGAAAGATGAGCATTGTCATAAACATGAACACCAAAATACACATGGGTTTTATCACATATAAGGGTATTGCCATACACATAGCCACCAATGGCAGCATTGCCATAGCCCCTTATATTTTCATAAACACAACCAGATTTTACAACACAGACATTATCAGCAACCCAGCAATTACCATCATGAGAGAGATTGCTTTCATTTTCAATAAAAGCCATCCAGATCGCTTTTTTTACATCACCAAAATCGTTTAAAGCACGAATGCGATAATATATATATATATATTACCAGTCACGAAATCCATTTGATTGATCTATTCATATTTTGGATGGTTTTTTCTGATTAACAGGAGCGGTTTCATTTGCAATGAAAGAAATAACGGAGGTGTTTTTTGATATAGTTATCATAATTAAACCTGTATGTTTTTAAAAGTTTTGAACAGACATTAAGCCAGCTCCAAACCAAATGTTTGTTGCATCAAGCGCTCTGTTCAAACTAATAATAACATATTCATTACCTAGTAGTAGAATACCAACTTCTACACCTGCATAAAGCGAAGCAATAATCCGCCCATATGGCTATGCTGTATGACTATAATAGAACCCAAAACCATCATTGCTACACTCGCAACACCAGCAGCAAAACGGATCAAAAGGACTAAGTGTTAACGCCATGAAAATAATTAAGTGCACTCATTACTATAGCTGCACAAGATAGTATGCGAGGAGCAAGAGATATAATCCCAATTACTGCCAAACGTAAAGAACATACTCCCAACTAAATAACCACCATAATTAGTGTTCGGTATATAAGAAAGTTGATTAAAGCTAAATAATCCTTCATCCAACATAACTGGCAGTATTGGTGTATAGAGAAATCACCAGATACCCATATCAAAACCATATCGAATACAGCATTTTGAAACAATTCAAATCTTGACGGTTGTTTTTTCCCCCTTATTATTCCTTTAACTGGTGATATTCCTCATCCGCGTTCCATATCACCATAACAGCCTTTAACTCCAAAAATAGAATAAAAGCAAATTTAGCTATCTATTTTAATGCTCAAAACAATATATTTAGTGATCTACTATCAACATCGCCAGATCAGTTGTACAATAACATATTGAATTAAATGTACTTTTTAAATGTTTATAGTTAAATTGAAAGCATATTTAGATAACCTTGCTTTTTTATCTCGATATTCAAAATGACTAACCGAAAAATTATATACGCAGCCGTAAATTTTACTTCTCTTAAAATCATTTGCTTATTCGCTGCAAAACTTAATAAACAACTCAAATAACCATTTTCATAAAAGAGGAAATTGGCTTCTTTTTAGGTAATCTTGTTATTTAGGATGATATGAAGTTGAAGAATTTGGTGCACCCGACAGAATTCGAATCTGTGACCTCTGCCTTCGGAGGGCAGCGCTCTATCCAGCTGAGCTACGGGTGCTTCACACTGATCATTAAAATCAGTTATGGTCTTTTAACTAATCATACTCTTAGCTTCAATGCTAAATTATCATTCTAATAAAAAAATTACTCGTTTGTAATTTATCTAACGACGCATTCCTTTTACTTTTTAATGATACTTTACCTTGAAATAACTTCTCTTTATTCAATGCTCTTTTTATTATAAAAAGAGCTTTTATTACAACTTCAAAACTCTCAAAAATAAGTTACAACATAAATTATAAGTATCAGGATAATTTTTAAATGGCTACATTACCAAGTCGCTTTCATTTTATTTCCGCAGAAACTGAGGAGGCTATCAAAGCTACCCATAAATTAATTTCCGTTTATGGTCATTCTTCTCTGGAAGAAACTGATATTGTTGTTGCAATCGGTGGTGATGGGACAATGTTACAAACCGTACGAGATGTCATGAACACAGGCAAACCTATTTATGGTATGAATCAAGGTTCTGTAGGATTTCTTATGAATGAATTTCATGAAAAAAAATTGCCCAATCGTATTGCTGCCGCACATAAAAAAGAAATCCATCCCCTGCGCATGATTGCAAAATCTGAATGTCAAGATTCTATCGAGGCGCTTGCAATTAATGAAGTATCCCTCTTTCGGCAATCTTATCAAGCGGCAAAAATTCGCATCACCATTGATAACAACGTACGCATGGAACAATTAAGTTGTGATGGTGTCCTCGTCGCTACACCAGCTGGATCAACCGCCTATAATTTATCAGCACAAGGACCTATCTTACCTCTTATGGCTCCCCTTATGGCCCTCACTCCCGTTAGCCCTTTTCGCCCTCGGCGTTGGCATGGAGCTTTGCTTCCCGATACAGTAACAGTGCGCTTTGATATGCTTGAACCTGACAAACGCCCTGTAAACGCTGCTGCAGATAATATTGAAGTTAAATCTGTTCATTCAGTTACTATTTCAATGGCAACAGAAGTAACAGCTTCAATCCTTTTTGACTCAAATCATTCATGGGATGAGCGCATTTTATCAGAACAATTTCGCTATTAATGATTGTATTATGCGTTTTATATGTATATGATTGTTATAGTTAGTTTTTTTTGTGAAAACATCTTAACACTTTTAAAGAGTGTAAAATATTGGTTATAATCATCATTAGATAGCGCAGTTAAAATCACAGAGCAGTTGATAAAAAAATGATACCATCTTTAAACAGTTTTGATGATTTAGGTCTTTCCGCAAAGGTTATTAATGCAGTGAAATCAGCGGGGTATACAGCTCCGACACCTATTCAAAGTGAAACAATTCCGCATGTCCTTCAAAGAAAAGACGTTTTAGGAATCGCCCAAACGGGAACAGGTAAAACCGCCTCTTTCGTATTGCCTATGCTCACTCTCCTTGAAAAAGGTCGTGCAAGAGCACGAATGCCCCGTACACTCATCTTAGAACCAACAAGAGAAATTGCAGCTCAAGTTGAAGAAAATTTTGATAAATACGGAATAAATCATCGTTTAAATGTTGCTCTTTTGATTGGTGGAGTTTCTTTTGAACTCCAAGATCGCAAACTTGAACGGGGAGCTGATGTTCTTATAGCAACACCAGGGCGCCTTCTTGATCATTGCGAGCGCGGTAAACTACTCCTGATGGGCGTTGAAATCCTTGTGATTGATGAAGCTGATCGCATGTTGGATATGGGCTTTATTCCTGATATTGAACGCATCTGTAAACTAACCCCTTTTACGCGTCAAACTTTGTTCTTTTCTGCAACAATGGCGCCAGAAATTACAAAGCTAACGAAACAATTTTTACATTCTCCTGTATCTGTTGAAGTTACAAAAGCTTCCTCAACAGCTACCACAATTACACAACGGCTTGTCAAATCTGGAAATAAATCATGGGATAAAAGAGCGGTTTTACGAGAGCTTATCCAAAATGAAGGTGCAGAGCTTCAAAATGCAATCATTTTCTGCAATCGAAAGAGAGATATCTCTGAACTTTTTAGATCGCTCATCAAACATAACTTTAATGTAGGGGCACTTCATGGAGATATGGACCAATATTCGCGCATGAACACCCTAGCTGATTTTAAAAATAATAAACTTACACTTCTTGTTGCTTCTGATGTTGCTGCCCGTGGACTCGATATTCCAGCTGTAAGTCATGTATTTAACTATGATGTTCCTACACATGCTGAAGACTATATCCATCGAATTGGTCGTACAGGGCGTGCAAATCGCAGCGGAAAAGCTTTTACAATTGTCACAAAAGCTGATCAAAAATATATCAATGCCATCGAAGAAATGAGTAATGAAAAAATTGAATGGCTCAATGGAGATCTCTCAACTTTAATAGCCGATGATCAAACAGAAGATATTGTTGTAAAGAAAAAATCTTCAAAACCATCAAAGAAAACTGCTCCAAAAGAGACTGTTGCTCACACTAAAAAATCTGTAGAAGAGAATAAAACAGAATATATCAAAAATGCAAATAATAAGGAGAAGCCATCTGAGCAACAACGCTCACGAAAAAATAAGAATTACACACCTATTGGATTTGGTGATGATATTCCTGCTTTCATGCTTATAAAAACGTGTAAATAAACCCGTTCTCTACTCTCTTTTAGAGTGAAATGAACGAAATACTTTTAAAAAATCCGCTCTTATTTCCTAGAGAGCCTTTCCGTTACCTTTTCACGCCCTAAAAGCTGCAAAATTTTTCCCATTTCAGGTCCATGATCCATGCCCGTAAGTGCCTGACGTAATGGCATAAATAAAGCTTTTCCTTTTCGACCTGTTTTTTCTTTTAATGCTGTTGTCCAAATTTTCCAACTTTCCTCATTCAAAGCACCTTCAGGTAAGAAATCGAGTGATTGGTGCACAAAAGCACGATCCTCTAGTGCTACTGTATCAAAATTCTGTTCATCATGAATGATTTTCCACCAAAAAACAGCATCATTGACTTTATTAATATTGCTTCTTATCGCGTTCCAGAAATATTCCGCCTTATCTCCCTCAATAGAAAGTTTTTTAAGGCGCATTTTTACTTCCTCATAGGTTAACTCATGGACAAGATGACTATTCAAAGCAAGAAGATCAGCAATATCAAATTTTGCAACGGATCTTGACGTATCTTGGAGATTAAAATGCTCTAAAAGCGCAGCTTGATTGGGATAGGGATGCACATTTTGCGATGTCCCAATCAAAACGGCAAGGCATTGAACAGCTATAGATTCAAATCCTTCTTCCCGTAGAGAACGAATAGAAAGATCATTATTACGTTTTGAAAATCCTTTTCCTAAAACTGTCGCCAATAAATTGGTATGAGCAAAAACCGGTAATTCTGCATTAAGAGCTTTAAAAAGAGCAATTTGAGCGCCTGTATTTGTAATATGATCATCCCCACGAATAATATGCGTAATAGCCATATCTACATCATCAACAATAGACGGCAATGTATAAAGATAGGTTCCATCTTCACGAATAAGAACAGGATCTGAAAGAGAAGCTAAATCAATCGTCTGCTTTCCCTTTATTGCATCATTCCAGCAAACTTCTGTTCGCTTTGTGTGTAAAGGATCACTTTCAAAATTAGGAAGAAGAAAACGCCAATGGGGTTTACGACCTTGTGATTCAAAGTTTTTTCTCTCTTCTGTTGTCAACTTCAATGCTGCACGGTCATAAACAGGAGGCAATTTGCGTGAAAGCTGGATTTTACGACGCCGCTCTAATTCCTCTGTTGTCTCATAACAAGGATAAAGAAGGCCACGTTGTTTGAGAATTTCTGCCACTTCATCATATCGATTAAATCGCTTGGATTGGTAATAAATTGCATCTGGTTGAATACCAAGCCATTCAAGGTCAACAGCAATAGCATCGATATATTCTTGTTTAGAACGTTCAATATCTGTATCATCATAGCGTAAAATAAATTCTCCCTTATACGCTTGCGCATAAAGCCAGTTGAAAAGCGCAATACGGATATTGCCAATATGAATATAACCTGTTGGAGAGGGAGCAAAACGAACTTTAACCATAAAATAATACTCAATTTTTATCGCGAAAATGATTGACTATAGGATAGCGACGATCGCGTCCGAAATTTTTGTAACTGATTTTTACACCAGGCGCAGATTGACGCCTTTTATATTCGGCACCATAAAGAAGCTGTTCAACTTTCGCAACAGTTTCTCGTGAATGTCCACGTTTAACAATATCACAAATACTCATGTCATTTTCTACAAGATATTGTAATATATCATCTAAAATAGGATAAGGCGGAAGAGAATCTTCATCTTTTTGATTTTCCCGCAGCTCTGCAGAGGGTGCTTTTTCTATAATATTGGATGGAATGATCATTCCTTCTGGTCCTCTCAAATTGTGCAAGTGATTTTTATTGCGCCACTCCGCTAATGCATAAACCTGCATTTTATAAATATCTTTAAGAGGATTAAACCCGCCATTCATATCCCCATACAGTGTTGCATATCCCACAGCCATTTCTGACTTATTGCCTGTCGTTACCACCATTGAGCCGAATTTATTTGAAAGCGCCATTAAAAGTGTACCGCGTATACGACTTTGAAGATTTTCCTCTGTGACGTCAGAGGGTAACCCTGAAAAAACAGGTGCCATTGTCTTTAAAAAAGCCTCAACAGGTTGTGCAATCGGTATGATTTCATAACGACATCCCAAAAGATCAGCACATTCTTTGGCATCTTTTAATGATTCTTGCGAAGTATAATGATAGGGCATCATAATGGTGCGAACCCTCTCAGCACCAAGAGCATCCACCGCCATTGCCGTACACAGGGCTGAATCAATTCCTCCTGAAAGACCAAGAATAACATCCTTAAAGCCGTTTTTATTAACGTAATCTTTCAACCCCAAAACACAAGCTTGATAATCAGCCGCTAATCCATTGAGAAGACTTTCATTAGGACCTGAAATACAGTGCCATCCCGTCGTTGTTTTTTGCCAATGGCTTAAAGCAATATGGCTATCAAAGTGTTTCATTTGAAATATCTTTTTGCCTTGTCCATTCAAGGCAAAAGACCCACCATCAAAAACGAGCTCATCTTGACCACCTACTTGATTAGCGTAGATAATTGGCACTCCAGATTGTAGAGCCTGTGTATGAACAACGTCTATACGTTTTAATGTTTTATTACGATAATAAGGAGATCCGTTAAGGACAAGAATAATTTCCGCTCCTTTATCTTTAAGCTCTGTACTAAGAGAGGAATCATTCCAAAGATCCTCACAAATGACTATTCCTAATTTAATTCCATGATAGACAATAGGCTGAGGACGTGGACCTGAAGAAAATAAACGCTTTTCATCAAATTCAGCATAATTAGGTAAATCAAACTTCAAACATTCGGCAATGACTCTCCCTTCATCAAGAACCATGACAGCGTTGTAAATATTACCATTGCGCCTTAATGGAAGACCAATGACAATTCCTGGTCCGCCTACGGTTATCTTTGCTAATTTCTCAACAGTCTCTTCACATGTTTTTGTAAAAGCAGGTTTTAGAACAAGATCTTCCGGCGGATAAGCACTTATAAAAAGTTCCGTGAATAAAACAAGATCAGCCCCCTCTTCTTTGGCCTTTTGATGCGCCATGACAGCTAAAGAAAAATTCCCCTCAATATCACCGACAATAGGATTTAATTGGGCAATTGATACCCGAAAATCATTTTTCATAAGCCTTTGTATCATTTCATCAGTTTAGCAACCACAACTTTATTCTTCATCATCGGAAACATCATTTTTTAAAATTCTTTTCTGCCATAATGACCTAAAAATATTAGGCAAATTTTTGCCTACCCCCCAGCAGCAATTGCTAACGAGTCAGTCACGCGATTTTTTTTAAGGAGTTCAGCAACAAGAAAAGCCAATTCTAACGCTTGATCTGCATTTAACCGTGGATCACATTGCGTATGATAACGATCAGATAAATCGTCCACAGAAATGGCGTGCGCCCCTCCTGTACATTCAGTAACATCACGACCTGTCATCTCAATATGAATGCCTCCTGGATAAGTTCCCTCTCCACGATGCACTGCAAAAAAATTCTCTACTTCTTTTAAAACATAATCAAAAGGACGCGTCTTATAACCATTGGCAGTAATTGTATTGCCATGCATTGGATCACATGACCATATAACCGCACGCTTCTCGCGTTCAACGGCACGGATGAGTTTAGGCAGATAACTTTCAACTTTATCATAACCAAAGCGCGTAATGAGAGTAAGCCGCCCCAACTCGTTTTCAGGATTTAAAATATCAATTAATTTTAAAAGCTCATCAGGCTCAATGGAAGGACCACATTTTAATCCTATAGGATTCTTAATGCCGCGACAATATTCAACGTGAGCATGGTCAATCTGACGCGTACGGTCACCAATCCATAACATATGACCAGATGTTGCATACCAATTTCCTGAAGTTGAATCAATCCGAGTCAAAGCCTCTTCATAACCAAGCAACAGTGCTTCATGACTGGTATAAAAAGATGTTTCACGCAATGAAGAATGTGTTTTGGATGTAATCCCTATAGAACGCATAAAATCAATTGCTTCAGAAATACGCTCTGCCAATAATTCATAACGTTCTCCCTGCGGACTGTTAGAAACAAAACTCAACATCCATGTGTGAACATTTTCTAAATTAGCATAGCCACCTTGTGAAAAAGCACGCAATAGATTAAGTGTTGCCGCAGATTGGCGATAAGCCATAGACATCCGTTGCGGATCTGGAATACGAGAACCGGCTTCAAATTCAATGCCATTAATAATATCCCCACGATAAGCAGGAAATTCAACTCCCTCTTTTCTTTCAATATCAAAAGAGCGAGGCTTTGCAAATTGACCAGCAATACGACCAATTTTAACAACCGGTTTAGAACTACCAAAGGTCAAAACAATCGCCATTTGCAAAAATACACGAAAAAAATCACGAATATTATCAGCTTCATGTTCTGCAAAGCTTTCGGCACAATCACCACCTTGCAATAAAAAAGCTTGGCCTTTCGCAACGGCTGCTAATTCATTTTTTAAATCACGTGCTTCACCGGCAAAAACTAAAGGAGGATACCTTCTCAGTTTTCGCTCAACATCTTCTAACATAGACTTATCCGGATAAGTCGGAACTTGTTTAATTGGCCTTGTTCTCCAAGTGTCAGGCGCCCATTCTTTTATCATTACACTCTCTCTAAAGATTAATCTTACAGATTAGCATATCAAAAGCTTTTTACCGCAATATATGCTGTTTAACTTTCTATTTTCTTCCCATTTTCATATATATAACTTGGTTTATACATCGTTACCAATTCTTCTGCCATCGTTGGATGCACTGCCATCGTCTCATCAAAGATATCCTTCGTCAGCTTACCCTTGAGAGATATCCCTATAAGCTGAGCCATCTCACCAGCATTTTCCCCTAAAATATGAGCGCCCACAACAATACGGCTTTCACCATCAACAATGAGTTTCATAAGCATTTTCTCTGAACTACCAGAAAGAACATTACGCATAGGACGAAAAACTGTACGATAAATTTCAAGACGCTTATAACGCTTTACCGCCTCTTCTTCTGAAAGACCCACCGTTCCAATCTCTGGCTGTGAAAAAACTGCTGTTGTAATTAAATCATAATCAGGTGTTGTGGGAATATTCTCAAATGCTGTCTTAACAAAACACATTGCATCATGAATCGCAACAGGTGTTAATTGAATATGACCTGTTACATCACCAACAGCCCAAATATGGGGGATATTTGTTGTCATTTTCTCATCAACAACAACTGCACCAAATTCATCCACTTGAACACCTGCCCTATCAAGTCTTAAACCCGTTGTATTTGGTACACGCCCCGTAGCCAACATAATCTGATCGGCACTGATTATTTTCCCATTTGATAAAACAACTTCATAACAATTTTCTGCAGCCTGCACTTTAGAAATTGTTATTCCGTAGAGAATAGAAATCCCTTTTTCAATCATTGCATCGCTGAGCAATTGCCGCAAATCATGATCAAAATTACGAAGGATTAAATCACTCCGATGGAGGAGTGTTGTTTTTACACCTAATTCATGAAAAATATTAGCAAATTCAACACCAATATACCCTCCACCAACAATGACTATTGATTTTGGGAGTTGATCAAGGTCAAAAATCTCATTAGAAGTAAGGCAAAATTCACCGCCTTCTATGGACGTATTTGGTGCAAGTTTTGCCCCTGTTGCAATCAAAATTTTTTCTGCACTTACCCGCTCACCCGTGGCAGAAAGCTCTAATGTGTGATCATCTATAAAAGTAGCACGACTTTCATAAATATGCACATTGTTATTTTCTAATCCCTTACGATACAACCCTTCTAACCTTGATATTTCTTTATTTTTAGCTGCAACCAACTTTTCCCAGCTAAAAATTGGATCCGCATATTCCCACCCAAAACCAACACTTTTCTTAAATTCTTTTACATATTGTGATGCATAAACATAAAGTTTTTTGGGAACGCAACCACGAATAACACAAGTGCCCCCTATACGATATTCCTCTGCTATAGCGACCCGCTTGCCAAGACCTCCAGCAAGCCGTGCTGCACGCACTCCACCAGAACCACTTCCAATAACAAATAAATCAAAGTCAAAAGAGCCCACGAATTATTCCTTCTTATACATCTGCAAGAGTAGGCTAAGATCTTTTATTATCAAATGAAAGTCTTTTTTTCTTTTGAAGAAGCCTTTTTTATAAAGCAGTATTTTAAAAAGACTTATTCTCATTAAAATATTTAAAACGGCGGGAAAACCGCCGCTATTAAAAAAATCAGAAATTGCCCATTGTTGTCATGATATCGATCAAGCTATTTTTTATTTTCTGAAGATTCTGATTTTATAGGCATATTTGTAGGCATAGTAGAATTATTCAAATTAAGTGTTTCAGACATCTCTTTTTTCACATTTTCTACAAGATCCCGCATAAGAGCAGTACGCCATATATCAAATGCTGAATAAGAATCACGTGCAATATTGGGGACTTCTGTCAAAAACTTTTTACCGGTATCAGAATTATAAAATGTTGTTATCGCATCAAGCTCTTTTTGAGTAAAATATTTTGCATATACATGAGCAATCTCTTTTTCTAGATCAGAGCGCCTTTTAATTAAAGCAAGCGCCTGCTTATCAACAATATCAGAAATAGCTGTTGCCAAATTCGGATCATCGCTAATCAGTTCATTTTTGAAATCATGGACCGCATTTGGTAAAAAGCTATCAAATTGATCCGTTGCATGAATAGCTCTGATTGCCTTTCGCGCTGAATCTAAATGTTGATCACTCACACCTTGTGCATAAGCCATGCCAACATTCACAACAAAAATAGCAATTGCACTAAAATATACGACAAAACGCTGAAAAGAAAATATTATTTTCATTTAATGATTACCCCGATCGCTAATTATAATTTTAATTCGTTATTCTACCTAAAATCTTTAAGACCCTTTTTTACTGTGCTAACATATCATCATGTAAATGCCTTTTCATCATGTAAATGCCTTTTCTAAAAATCAAACGGTTCTAAAACTTTTATTTGACCATCAGCCATAGCGACAATTGCACGTGAAGCCAACCCCAAAAAAAGGCCATGCTCAACAACACCAGGAATAGCAAGAAGTGCATCCGATAATGGTTTTGGTTGCAAAATGCAGCCCCAAAATGCATCAAGAATAAAATGGCCACCATCTGTTTCAAAAGGATTTTTTCCATTCATTCGCAATGCAATTTTTCCAGAAAGCCCTAAATCATCAGCGACTTTTTCAATGGCTCTGCATGTTGTGTGGATACCAAATGGATTAACTTCAATTGGTAGTGCAAAAGCACCAAGTCTTTTTACCACCTTTGTTTCATCCGCAATGACAAGCATTGCACGAGATGCCGACGCTACAATTTTTTCATACAACAATGCTCCCCCTCCCCCTTTAATGAGCATCATCTCAGGACCAATTTCATCTGCTCCGTCAATATCAAGATCCAGCTCAGGTATTTGTTCTAAAGTGCTAACAGGCACTCCAAACTTATGACAGAGTTGTTCAGAATATTTTGAAGTAGCAACACCAGTCACCCGCAAACCATCCGCAACACGCTCACCTAGAAGATGAATAAATTCATTGACTGTCGAACCAGATCCGATACCAAGCCGCATACCATCTTCAACAAACTCAAGCGCTTTAATAGCTGCCATTTTTTTTAACTGCTGAACATTCATGAATGACTTTGCCTTCTATCCGTATAAGCAGCATTTATCACCCCTATTACCACCGATAATAATGATAATAAAAGATAACCTCTTGACGCAATCTATTTAAATTGACCATCATCTCTTGCTTGAAGAGATGTTACTCGTTATAGAAATATATGATAAGAATAAAATAGAATAATCAACAATTATCTTTTTTATTTCTTTGAGAATATTTGTTAGCATTTTTCTCATTCAATAAGAATTTTTGATTTATTTTGTGCTATCAATAGGATGCACAAAGATGCACATATCAATTTTTTTGAAAAAATTAAAATGATCAGATATAAAAAATCATCTATTTCTAGAAAACTGTAGATTATTATCTCATTTCAATAACGTTGATAAACTTACCAATTTAAATACCGTAAAATATTATGAGAAAAGTCTTCTGTTATTTTTTGTTTTGTCATTATCCAAATGTGAAGCAAAATATGACTGATTATATGTTTTTATGAATGCTGTCTGTGCATATTCCATGGTCTATGAAACCCTAGCGAAGACCAAATAATATCTCCACCTTTGGTCATCATAACGCTTCCTCGTGATAACAATTGTTGAGGTATAAATACTATTTTTGCCTTCTTGTAACAAGTTGGATTATGCATCACAAATGTCTGAATGAGAATATCTGCCTCTACACATTGATCTGTTTCTCTCTGTAAAACGATCACTTTTAATCCATTATCCAATAAAGATGTACATACATGATAATCACAAATAAATTGTCCGTGTAACGAAGGACCATATTTTGTTGGTTTAATCGTTTCATTCACACGAAATGACTTTTTCCATATGGATGTCGTGAACTTAGAAATATGGTAACGATCAATATATAATTTTTTATCATGAATAACGCCCACGAGGCGCATATTATCTGCTATAATCAGTTGTACAGGTGAATGCAATACACAAATAGAAATACCTGCCAAAATAAACAAACTAAAAAAGAGCCGGATGGGTGTTTTGCAAAAAGTCAGTCCAACCAAGCCTATGCTCAATAAAACTAACGCTGATAACGGCATAAAACCAGGATTCAAATCAGGAGAAATAGCCTTGATAGCATGTGCAATCTTTATTACAAGATCAACTCCAAAACCCATAATTTGAAGAGGAAGCCATTCGAATCCTCCTAACATTGCAAGAACTGCGATTAATCCAAAGGGAATGACAAAAATTGAGATGACAGGCAAAGCAAAGGCATTACTGATAATGCTCAAAGATGCCATATTAGAAAAATGATAAGCAGCATAAATTCCACTTGCACTCCCTGCAACAAAGGAAGAAGCACATGTTGAAAGAATCGATAAGAAAACAAAATTTATCACTCCCCCTCCAACATAAGAGGGAGTTGTTTTTCTTTTACGAAAAAATGATCTTCCACTCCACCAATCAAAAAAAGCGATCAAAGCAGCAGTCGCAGAAAAGGACATTTGAAAGCTAGGACCTAATATTTCATGGGGTGTCATCGCCAGAGTTATCAACCCTGCAATGGAAAAATTACGCATTGTTATAGCAGAGCGATTACACAATATAGCAACCAACATAACAGCAATCATCACAAAACTTCTTTGCGCTGATATTGCTAAGCCCGACAATAACAAATAAAAAGCTGTTATCATAAAAGCAACGATAGCAGCAAATTTTTTACTGGAATAATAGGAAGAAAAAACTGGAAAAAATGCTAAAAAACTACGGATACTCAAAAGAACTATGCCGCTTAACAACGCCATATGTAAACCTGATATTGATAAAATATGAGCTAATCCAGCTGTACGTAATGCTTCATTTGTCTCATTTGAAATACCAGCACGCTGCCCTGTTATGAGGGCAGCTGCAACACTCCCCTTTTCTCCTTCAAGGGCTATACGGATTCTTTGTGTCATCTTCGTGCGTAAATTTTCAATTTTCTGTAGAATGATAGCGAATATTCCATCAGGCTGCGAAACGGATATTTTTCTTGGTTTTCCTAAATAAACGCCTTGTGCTCCAATTCTTTTAAAATAATTATGAAAACTAAAATCGTAGCCTCCTGGACGCACCGGCCCAGAGAATGCACGAATCTTAACTTTTCCATGCAGTCCATCACCAATCGCTAAGCCAGATGGCAAATATCTTGCCGATAAACGAACACGATGAAGACTATGGCGTAATACGGGATTTTCTGTATTCAAAATATCCAAAACTAAACGAAATCCTCCTTTGGCACCTGACTCAATAGAAACAATTCTTCCCGTCAATGTAGTGACAATGTCACTGCTTAGCATGGGTGTTGCAATACGCCACGTTTCTATTTTTGCCGCTAAAGCACCCAATATAATACAAAACAGAAACCCCACGGGAATCGATATTTTTCGATAAAAACGTGCTACATAGAATATTCCCAGAAAAATACTGACCAACGCCCCCAATTGTCCCCAACTTGGTTCCCACTCTAAATGAAAATAGAAAATGATTCCTAGGGCAAAAAAGACTAAAATCAGCGAAAAAAGGATACCAAAAGAAACTTCTTTATTAATACAATCTTCTAACCATTTGCGAAAAAAAATGATTACTTCTTTTAAGAGTGTCAATAAAAAAAGTTTTTGTTGATTATAGCTACCGTTCTTTGCATCATCATACCTAGAAAAAACACTCTGCCCTATCTGACATGGCTTTTTTCTTTCTGTAACAGATTTTTCGGATAAACCCTCTTTACTTTTATAAAACATCAGTCCCCCACTTTAACTCGCAATACGGCTATTGCACGCCCCATCACTTATGCTAACATGACTTTTCTATAAAATTCCATAAGTAATATCTTAGTTTAAAGGAAAATATTCGTGTCTGTTATTACTCGTTTTGCCCCTTCACCCACTGGCTTCCTTCACATTGGTGGTGCTCGTACTGCTCTTTTTAATTGGCTTTATGCAAAACATACCGGTGGAAAAATGCTTTTACGAATTGAAGATACAGACCGAGAGCGTTCAACCGAAGCAGCTGTAAAGGCTATTATAGATGGCTTGCACTGGATGGGTCTTAGTTATGATGGCGCCCCTATTTCGCAATTCGAACGAGCAGAACGTCACCGCCAAATCGCTGAACAGTTGGTCAAGAATGGCAAAGCATATTATTGTTATGCTTCACCTGAGGAGTTAGCTGAAATGCGTGAAAAAGCCCGTTCAGAAGGGCGCCCACCACGTTATGATGGACGTTGGCGTGACCGTGATAGTTCTGAAGCTCCTAAAGGTGTTAAGCCTGTTATTCGCATCAAAGCCCCTCAAGATGGAGAAACGATTGTACATGATCGTGTTCAAGGTGATGTCCGTTTTCCTAATAAAGATCTCGATGACTTTATTATTTTACGTTCTGATGGTTCGCCTACCTATATGCATGCTGTTGTCGTTGATGATCATGATATGGGCATCACACATATTATACGTGGTGACGATCATCTTACCAACGCAGCCCGACAAACGATTATCTTTAAAGCAATGGGATGGGACATTCCTGTTATGGCCCATATTCCTCTTATCCATGGTGAAAACGGTGCAAAATTATCAAAGCGACATGGTGCGCTCGGTGTTGATGCCTACCGAACAATGGGATATCTTCCTGCTGCTTTGCGCAATTACCTTGTCCGTTTAGGTTGGAGTCATGGTGATGACGAACTGATGTCACTTAAAGATATGATTTCTTGGTTTGATATTGAGGATATTAACAAAAGTGCTGCTCGTTTTGATCTCAAAAAGCTCGATTCCATCAACGGACACTATATGCGTATGAGTAATGATCAAGAACTTTTTGATGCCGCTCTTAATATTCTACCAGAAACCGATAGGGGAGCACAAATTATTGAAAGACTTGATGAAAAACGCCGTGTTCAATTTTTAAAAGCAATCCCGCATTTGAAAGAACGTTCAAAAACACTGTGCGAACTGATTGACAATGCCTCCTTCATTTTTACGCAACGACCTTTACAACTTGATGAAAAAGCTCAAATGCTCTTAGATAAAAATGGACGAACCATTTTAAACGATCTTTATCTTGCTCTGAAAGCGTGCCCCTCTTGGGATACAAAAACTCTAGATGAAACACTTCGCTCTTTTGTCCAAACACAGAATCTCAAATTTGGATCTATCGCCCAACCACTTCGCGCAGCTCTTACAGGATGTGCAACATCACCAGGTGTTTTGGATATTCTTATTTTATTAGGACGCAATGAATCCCTTCATCGCATCAAGGACCAACTTATCACAACAATATGCCCATGATGTGCACTGAGTATATTTCCTCAAATAAGGATCTATACAGATATCTCAACGCGCCCTAAAAGAGTTTTTTATGTTATATCATTGAAATACATTTCTTATTGAGTAATAATGATCAATAAGGAAATATTTTTAGATTGCATGTACTCACTTTTAGAGGCAATCTACCCTTAAATAAGTAAGAAAAGCTTCAGTTATACATCCCCCACTCTGATGAAGCAGAGTCTTAATTTTTAGAAGTGAAGGATCTGAAAGGAATACCGAATGTCTGAGAATAACGCATATATTATTGTGAATGATAAAAAAGTAGAGCTTCCCTTGCGTAAAGGCACGAGTGGACCTGAAGTCATTGAAATTGCTTCTCTCTATAAAAAAACCGATATTTTTACTTATGATCCTGGTTTTACTTCAACAGCTTCTTGTGAATCAAAAATTACTTATATCGATGGTGATAAAGGCATATTGCTTTATCGTGGTTATCCTATTGATCAATTGGCTGAAAAAGGAGACTTTCTCGAAAGTTGTTATCTTTTACTTTATGGTGAACTCCCAACACAGCAAGAAAAAAATGAATTTGATCGATGTATTATGCAGCATACCATGGTCCACGAACAATTTGCACGCTTCTTCCATGGCTTCCGTCGTGATTCTCATCCTATGGCCGTCATGGTTGCCTGCCTTGGCGCTATGTCTGCGTTCTATCACGACTCTATTGATATTACAGATCCTCACCAGAGAATGATTGCTTCTGTTCGTCTTATCTCAAAAGTTCCAACGCTTGCTGCTATGGCCTATAAATACAGTATTGGACAAGCATTTGTTTATCCACGTAATGATCTTAGTTATGCTGCAAATTTCCTCCATATGTGTTTTGCTGTTCCTTGTGAAGAATATAAAACAAACCCTGTGCTTGCTCGGGCGATGGATCAAATCTTTATCCTTCATGCAGATCATGAACAAAATGCTTCTACATCTACGGTACGTCTTGCTGGATCCTCAGGTGCTAATCCGTTTGCCTGTATTGCAGCAGGTGTTGCATGCCTTTGGGGACCAGCACATGGTGGTGCCAATGAAGCATGCCTAAAAATGCTACAAGAAATAGGTTCTATTAAAAGAATTCCTGAATTTATTGCACGTGCAAAAGATAAAAATGATCCTTTCCGCCTTATGGGCTTTGGGCACCGTGTCTATAAAAATTATGATCCACGTGCAAAAATCATGCAAAAAACCTGTCATGAAGTTTTAAAAGAACTCAACATTCAAGATGACCCTCTTCTTGATATTGCAATAGAGCTTGAAAAAATTGCCTTAAGTGATGAATATTTTATTGAGAAAAAGCTTTATCCCAATGTTGATTTCTATTCCGGCATTACATTAAAAGCTCTAGGTTTTCCAACTGAAATGTTTACTGTCCTTTTTGCATTGGCGCGCAGTGTCGGGTGGGTGGCACAATGGAAAGAAATGATTGAAGACCCTGCACAAAAAATTGGTCGTCCTCGACAACTCTACACAGGCTATGCTATGCGTGACTATGTTCCTATAGATGAACGTGCAAATTAAAAAAAGAAATCAATAAAGCTTCAGTTTACTGAAGCTTTATTGAGAGTAATCAAAAAACATCCTTTAAGAATTTTTATAAAACGTAATTTTAAAACTCTTTCTACAGAGATAACATCATCATAAAAATTTAGTAAAAAATTCTAAGTTTTAGCTCTGTAAAGAAATTGAGAGTACTTTTCTGCGAATTAGCCAAACATTTAGCAAAAAGAAATTGAAAATTTTACCTTATAATCCTCATTATCCTTTAATGGAAATGTATTCCCTATCATTCCCCCATGTTTAAAAGCCCTATTACATATTAAAATCTAGCAATGTCAGAATTTTTCTTTCTATCTTCTTCAGATAAAATTGCAAAAAGCTTACATTAAGTGCTTCTCTAATTAGAATAAAAACACTTTTACATTTTGTCCTGTTAAAAGCTGAAATTTTCTTTGTATTTAAGTTGATAGTTTTTCTTTTAAAGATAAATTATTGATTTTTAAATAAAATTATTAAAAATTACCCTATAATCAATAAGAGGTGACTTTCTTTCCTGTATTTTTTATTCCCATACTTGATAAAAAGAAATTATTTTTTTGATAATGATATTCAGCATAATGATAGCAAAATGAACATAGATAAATTTTTTACATTGCTCCAAAAGAGCTTACAGATTATAAAAATTCATGATGGTTTCATATTTGCCAGCTTATCTAATAGGAGAACATAATGAAATTATTAGCAGGAGCTCTTATAATAAGCGCGACACTGTTTACCCTATCGGCCAATTCTCAAACGCTGAAAATTGCAAGCGATGCTTCTTATCCGCCATTTAGTTATATTGACTCAAATAACAAACTGCAAGGGTTTGATATTGATATATCTTATGCGCTTTGTAAAAAAATGAATGTTGAATGTACTATTGTCACACAAGACTTTGAGGGGATGATTCCCGGTCTTCTTGCCAAAAAATATGATGCTATCGTTTCTTCCCTTTCTCCTACAAAAGAGCGCTTACAAAAAATTGATTTTACAGATCCTTACTACAACACAGCACTCGCTGTTATCGTTACCAAAAATTCGGAAATTAAAGAAATCTCAACACAAGCCTTTAGAGGTAAAAACCTTGGTGTACAATCAAATACAACACAAGCTGCATATGCGGAAGATCATTATGCCTCTGAAGGAGTTAATATCAAACTTTATCCTACAGCAACAGAAGTTAATCGTGATCTTTTAAGCCATCGGCTTGATATCATCATCTTTGATAAATTAAAAGCATTAAATTGGCTTGAAAATGAAGGAAAAGACTGCTGTCTCCTCTTGGGAACTCTAAAAGAAACAAATTTTCCTATTGCAATTGCACTCCGTCAAAATAATAATGATCTTAAAAACAGTTTTAATAAAGCAATAGAAGAAATCCGCGCCGATGGAACCTATGAGAAAATTATGAGAAAATATTTTACTTTCGATATCAATTAGATATCACTATGAATTAAAACTCAATCTGTATATTTAAGGGGTATCTTTAACTCTTTATTGAACATGCAGGTATAATTGGAAATTCGGCATTTTTATAAGAAAATTTACATTTATCAAAATAACTTTTAATTGCTCCTTGAGATCTAAACATTTTGTAGAATCTAATGACAACAATAAGGTTGTATTTTTACCGTATCAAAATCTAATTTTTTTATGTTCAAATTTAATAGCCTTATTTTCAAGAAAAATCCTCAGTTTTTACTCATGAAATGATTCAAATCAATCATTTCGTGAAAATTAAGCTATCATACAAGCAATAAGATATTTATTCTTTTTTTATCAATAATGCCCAACATAATGATCTAAAATAAACATCAATAAATTTTTGAATTGCTCCCAAAAAGCTTACAGATTATAAAAACATAATGATTTCATATTGCCCGCTTATCCAATAGGAGAACATCATGAAACTATTAGCAGGAGCTCTTATAATAAGCGCCGCACTATTCACCCAATTGGCTGATGCGAAAACATTAAAAATTGCGAGTGAAGGCACCTATCCTCCCTTCAGTTATATTGACTCAAATAATAAATTGCAGGGACTTGATATTGATATATCTTATGCACTTTGTAAAAAAATGAATGTTGAGTGTACTATTGTTACACAAGACTTCGAGGGAATGATCCCTGGACTTATTGCAAAAAAATATGATGCTATCATTGCTTCCCTCTCTCTCACACAAGAGCGTTTACAAAAAATTGACTTTACAGATCCTTACTACGATACAGCACTGGCTGTTATTGTTACCAAAGCTTCGGGAATTAAAGAAATCTCGACAAAAGACTTTAGAGGTAAAAATCTTGGTGTGCAATCAAATACAACACAAGCTTTCTATGCAGAAGATCATTTTGCCTCTGAAGAGGTGAAAATAAAACTCTATCCTTCCACAATAGAAGTGAATCGTGATCTTTTAAATCATCGACTTGATGTGATCATTGTTGATAAATTACAAGCATTAAATTGGCTTAAAAATGAAGGAAAAGATTGTTGTCTCCTCTTGGGAACTCTAGAAGAAACAAGATTTCCTGTTGCAATTGCAGTCCGTCAAAATAATAATGATCTTAAAAATAAGTTCAATGAAGCAATAAAAGAAATCCGTTTGGATGGAACTTATGAAAAAATTATGAGAAAATATTTTACAAGTGATGTTTATTAAATATCAATATGATATTTTAATGAAACCCGTTGGTTATTGCTAAAAAATATTATCTAACTCTTTCATGAGGAATACAAGAATGATTGAAAATTTAGCATTGCTATCATTTAGCAATGGTGGATGGGGAGCAGTTATACTTTCCAGTGCAGGAATGACTTTGTCATTGGCATTATGTTGTGGACTTCTAGGATTTCCTCTAGGACTTCTCAATGCAGTGATGATTCGATCCAATATTAAGATGGCCAAAGCTATGGCACGCCTCTTTTCAACGATATTTCGTGGGCTACCAGAGCTTTTAACTTTGTTTTTAGTTTACTACGGATTACAAAGCCTTATTCAAAATTTATTTGACTATTTTAGTTTTGAAATCATGTTCAGTATCAATGCTTTTGTTGCTGGTGTTCTTGCCCTTAGTATGGTTCTTGCAGCTTTTTCTTGTGAAGTTTGGCTTGGAGCATTTAATATTTTTGATAAAGGTCAATATGAAGCAGCTAAAGCTTTAGGACTTTCACGGTCAACCACATTTTTTCGTATTGTCTTCCCTCAGCTCATCCGAAATGCCTTGCCAGGACTTTCTAATAATTGGCTTACTTTACTGAAAGATACATCCCTTGTTTCTACCATCGCGCTTGTTGACCTCATGCGACAAACGAATCTAGCTGTCGCTGCTACCAATAAACCCATGCTATTTTATTTTGTAGCATGCTTACTCTATTTGTTATTTTCAGCGGTTTTTACTGCAATCTTACGCCATTTGGAAACATACACTCAAATAGGCTATAAAAAGGTGCTAAGTCAATGATTCCTGAGTGGCTTTATTTTCTTTTTAATCCTGATCTTTTAAGTCATTATGGACCCAAATTTATTAATGGCTTTATTGTTACTGTTGAACTTGTTTCTATTTCTTGTTCTCTAGGCCTTTTTCTTGGTATGATTATCGCTTTTGCACGTCTATCAGAGAATACATTTTTACAATATTTTGCAAATGCTTATGTCTATTTTTTCCGTGGCTCTCCTTTATTAGCTCAACTCTTTCTTTTTTATTATGGGCTTGGTTCAATGAACAGTTTTTGGCAACAAGTGGGGCTATGGTGGTTTTTTCAAAACGCGTGGTATTGTTGTCTTTTTATTTTTACACTCAATTCTGCTGCCTATCAATCTGAGATCTTTAAAGGAAGTTTTCTATCCGTAACAACTGGACAACGCGAAGCATCAAAAGCTTTAGGTTTAAGCAACTCTGTCACATTTTTTAGAGTTATTCTTCCACAAGCAATGATTGTAGCATTACGCCCCTTAGGAAATGAGTTGATTTTAATGATTAAATCCAGTGCTGTTGCCTCACTTATTACTGTTTATGATTTAATGGGGGTTGCTAAACTCGCTTATTCACGGACTTTCGATTTTCAAGTTTACGTTTGGGCTGCTCTTATCTATCTCTTTATCGTTGAACTCATTCATCGTTTTATTGTTTTTATCGAGCAGCGCCTCACTCGATATTTACGGTAAATAAAATGATCATAAAAAACAGTATCAAATCAAAATGTTGAATTAATCAAGTTCTTCATCAATGAAAGAATAAAATAAGATGAATTTGAAAAATAATAAATCGATCTCTCCCAGTAAAAACCCTGTGATCTCTATCCAAAATCTAAATAAATGGTATGGAAACTTTCAGGTCCTACATGATATCAACTTTAATGTTCAAGCTGGTGAACATATCGTTATTTGTGGACCTTCCGGATCAGGAAAATCAACATTAATTCGTTGTATTAATCAATTAGAACAAGCACAAAAAGGTTCAATCTGTATCCATAACGTTGATATCCATACTGCCCCTGTACAACAGCAAAAAAATGTTCTTCGTAAGATAGGAATGGTCTTTCAGAATTTTAATTTATTTCCCCACATGAGCGTTATACAAAATTGTATTTTAGCACCTATGACAGTTCAAGGGCTGTCCAAACAACAAGCACAAGAACGGGCAATTCGTTACTTAACGCATGTTGGTATTGAAAAACACTGTGAAAAATATCCTTTACAACTTTCTGGTGGGCAACAACAACGTGTTGCGATTGCCCGTGCACTTTGTATGGAACCTGAAGTCATGCTTTTTGATGAACCAACCTCTGCTCTTGATCCAGAAAGTGTGGGAGAAGTTTTGGACGTGATGGCTCGATTGGCAGATACAGGAATTACAATGCTTTGTGTTACCCATGAAATGGGCTTCGCACGTAAAGTCTCAGAAAGAATACTCTTTCTAGAAAATGGAAAAATTGTTGAAGATACAGAATCTGAACAATTTTTTACCAATCCTAAAAGTCAACGTGCTTGTGATTTTCTTGCTAAAATTAAATATTAATCATTAACATATTGCTTTATTTATACAATTTTATTCCTATTTTTTAAAAGAGTAATAATTGTTTGTGCACCAACAACCCCCGATGGTACTTCAGTTTTCATTTTCTGTTCTACCATCTCAAAGGAATCAAGTTGAGCCTGTCGCAATAAAGGATTAGCCAAAAGTTGTTCTACCTGTCTTGCTAACATGCCAGGACGGATTAATTCATTCAAATATTCCGAAACAATAGGCTTATCAGCAATAATATTTGGAAGAGCAGCACTCCATAACATCATTTTAGGAAAAATAAATAATTTAGAAAAGAAATCAAGTTTATAGCAAAGAACCATAGGAACTTTTGCTAAGGCTAATTCAAGTGAAACAGTTCCATGTGCAGCAAGAGCAACATCTGCTTGTGCAAAAGCACGCCATTTTTCATCTTCACCAACTACAATTTCTATCTTGCTTTTCCAGCCCTGCACAAAGTCCCGGATTCTATCTACCAAATGAGGTAAGGTTGGTAAAATAATACGTAAATGAGGAATACGTTGTACAAGAATCTCTACTGTTTCTCGAAAAATAGGCATTAAGGAACGAATTTCTGAATTGCGTGATCCTGGCAAAATAACTAATGCAGGCGATAATGTTTGTGTATCGATCAAATTTCTTTGTTCTAATTGGCTTTTTTTTTCTGACTGAACGCTCAAAAGGGGAGGATATGTCAAAAGACGATGTCCAACATAAGTCGTGGCAGGGCCTCCCAAATCTTGCATAATCTTTTCTTCAAAAGGAAAAACCGCTAAAACATGATCAACAAATCCACACATAGCTTTTGCACGCTCTGGCCTCCATGCCCAAACGGTTGGTGCAATATATTTAATGATAGGAATAGAAGGCGCTAAAGCACGTACCTTTTTTGCAATACGATGCGTGAAATCAGGACTATCAATAATAATTAAACAATCAGGTTGTTCTTGTGCAATAAATTTGGATAAATTGCGAATATGTAGCAACAACAATGGTAGTTTTTTCAACACCTCCTTTAAACCTATTAAAGCAATATCATGGGAATCAAAAAAGCTTTTTAAGCCTAATGCCTTTAAATGGCTCCCCCCAACACCAATCAAATGAATATTGCATCCTATCTGTTGTGATAAACAAGAAATTAAATCGGCCCCAAGTAAATCACCAGATTCCTCACCTGAAACCACTGCAATCTTTAAGAAACAATTATTCATGACCAAACTTTTCAAATGTCTCTATAAATAAAGAATATTTGTTGGCTTTTTCTATTGTTGTTTTCACTGATAATATTAGACTTCTATTTGCCTCCACCGCAACACCAGATAAACCACTCTTTGCAATATTCATTATTGTCGCGGGCCCAATTGATGGCAAATCAACGCGATTATCCTGTTGTGGTTTTGCGCATTTTACAAGAATGCCACCTTTAAGGGGAATTTGCCCTCTTTCTCGCATTTCACAAATACGCCACAACATATTATCAGTTCCCTCAGCGCCCTCTAGAGCAACCACCCTTCCTTGGACAACGACAACGGCTTGCCCGATATCTAATTGACCTAAAAGCTTTGCTGCTTCTACTGCTAAAAAAATATCTTTTTTCTCTTTTGGAGTAGCGCGCCGTACTGTTAAATTAAATTCTATGGGAGCTAAAAGATCTGGGACTATTTCGTGAGCACCAATAACACAAAAACCGTGTGCTTCAATAACCCGTATAAAAGCTTTTAATAACGCATCATCTCCCCTCTTCAAAGCTCCGATTAACTTAGGAAGAGCTAAAAATGTTGTCCAGTCCAGTCGCAATTGTTTAAGAAGTGGACGCTTTTTCACACCACCTGCCAAAACAACATTATATACACCAGCCTCTTTTAAAATTTTAACGAGTCGTGCTAGCTCTACAATTGATAGCTCGCAATGCTCATAGCGATAAAGAACAGAATCTGCCTCACCATGCAAAAGCACAAGAAAAGGATTTTCTCCATTCTTCTCAAGAGTCTGCGCAACAGTAATCGGTAGAACACCATTTCCTGCTATAATAGCAGTACGGCCGGAAAGAAAACTTCTGGCTCCCCAAATAGGCATTTTTAATCCTTATGTTCTTTTATTCTAACACCTTCAAATTTTGGTGTGCAATAAAAACGCTTTCCTTCTTCTTTAATAAAATTAACAACTTCAGAAACAGACTGAGAAGAAGAATAGAAAGAAGCAACATCACTGACACGCTCTTTAAATGGTTTGCTATGATCAAAAAGCATAGCAACCGCATGACGGAGTGCATGAATATCTTGACGCTCAAGTCCTGCACGCTTCATGCCAATAATATTGAGTCCAGCAAGTTTTGCCTGCACACCAACAGCTGTTCCATAAGGTATCAGATCACCAACCAGTGCAGATACGCCGCCGATAAATGCATGATGTCCAACACGAACAAATTGATGAACAGCAGCACCACCACCAATAATCACATAATCACCAATAGTAACATGACCAGCAATCATTGCGTTATTGGCAAATGTTACATGATTGCCTACATAACAATCGTGAGCGATATGCGCATAACAAAAAAATTGGCAATTATCACCAACAACTGTCATTCCTACACTCGAATCGGAACCCCTATGCATTGTTACACCTTCACGAATCGTACAATTCTTACCAATAAAAAGAGTTGTAGCCCCTCCTTTATGTTTATTATTTTGCGGATCTGCCCCCAAAACGGCATGAGAAAATACTTTACTCTTGGCTCCTAACGTTGTCTTTCCCATTATTACAACATGACTTGTCAAACTACATTCATCACCAATAACAGCCTCTGAACTAATATGGCAAAATGGTCCAACGCGTACATTCTCACCAAGCTGCGCTCCCTTCTCCACAAGAGCAGTTGGATGGATTTTCGTACCGGACATTTTTAAATTCCCATCAAATATCGTTTATTCTTCTTCGACAATCATCGCAGCAATTTCTGCTTCAGCGACGCGGACATCTTCTACTTTTGCAACACATGAAAAACGTCTCATACCAGATCTTTTTTTCAAAAGCTGAACATAAATCTTGAGCTGATCACCAGGCATAACAGGCTTACGAAATTTCGCATTATCAACCGTCATAAGGTAAACTAAATTTGTTTGCTTATTGCCTAAATTTAAAAGTGCTATTGCTCCTGCCGTTTGTGCCATAGCTTCTAAAATCAAAACTCCAGGCATAACAGGCTTTGAGGGAAAATGTCCCATAAAATGTGGCTCGTTAATCGTTATATTTTTAATACCAATCGCTTCTTGTTCACCATCAATATCAACGATACGATCAATTAATAAAAATGGATAACGGTGCGGTAATATTGATAATAGTTTTTCAATATCGACAGCCTCTAAGTTTTTAGTTTTTTCACTGCTGATCATATCAGCGTTTCTCCTTTTTAACTTTTCCCATACTGCGCAATGCCGCTACTTCACGAAACCATTGTTTAAATGGTCGCGCTGGACTACCTCCCCATTTTTCGCCATCCGGAATGTCATTCATAACACCACTACGAGCAGCAATCTGAACAGATTTACCTATTATGATGTGATCAGCTACTCCCACACTTCCGCCAAGCTGAGACATATCCCCTATAGATGTACTTCCCGCAATGCCACATTGAGCGGCAATAAGACAATAGCGGCCAATTTTTACATTGTGGGCAATTTGTACAAGATTATCAATCTTGCTTCCTTCACCAATAACAGTATCTTGAAATGTTCCACGATCAATTGTCGTGTTCGCACCAACTTCTACACCATCCTCAATAATAACGCGACCAAGCTGTGGAATTTTTTCGATTCCAGAAACGCCCCCAACATAACCAAAACCATCTTGCCCAATGCAAACACCAGGGTAAAGCTGAACCTTATCACCTATTATAGAACACTGAACTGTTACCTTAGGAGCAATATAGCAGTCACATCCAATACGGCAATTTTCACCGATAACAGCTGTGGATGAAATAAGAGTTCCTGCACCAATCTCAACATTTTTACCAATAACAGCTCCCGCTTCAATACACACATCATGTGCCAACTTAGCCGTTGGATGAATATGCGCATGCGATGAAATCCCCTTCTGCCCCAACCAAGGCATTGGCTTGACAGAATCTGGAAACAAAATACGACCAATCTGAGCAAAGTCACGCTGTGGTGTGGATGTCACCAAAATTGCCATAGTTTCGGGAACTTTAAAAACAATCTCATTCGTACACAAAACAGCAACAGCAGAACTGTCCAGTAAAGCATCAGAAAACTTCCGATGCTCTACAAAAACAAGCGAACCTTCCACAGCACTCTCAAGTGAAGAAAGAGTATTGATAACTTTATGAGAAAACTCTGGATTAAGAAGCTTTGCACCCGTCAACTCAGCAGCATTTGCAACTGTCAATCGTCGGGACGGCGTAAAAAAAAATGTATCCGCCATCAAAACACTTTCTCTCCCAGCTTAAGCTATTCTCTTCAAGTTTTTCCTTCTTAAAATCGCTCAAATCAGAACTTCGTAGAAATACCAAAGTTCAATTGTTGCAAACGATCACCTTCCTGCTTCGTTATTGGCCAAGCATAATCAAAACGCAAAGGACCAAACGGAGAATCCCACATCAAACTCACACCTGCAGATGAACGCCAAGCACTTTTGGTATTGGTAACAGATGGTTCACCCTTAAAAACGGCTTTATAATTATTGCCATAAAGCGTGGCAATATCTGCAAATAAAGCACCGCGCAACCCAAATCCTTCAGGAACGACAGGGATAGGGAACTGTACTTCAGCAGTCGCATTCATATATGTCGTTCCCCCCAAGAAATAAACCTCACCCTTACTAGAAACCTGACGCGGACCTATTCCATTATATTTGAACCCTCGAATCATATCAGAATTTACTTTAAACATATCGAAAATACGAACACCATCTCGGCCCATTCCGTGGATATAACCACCCCCAAAGGAAAGCAAACCAACAATATCCTTCTGGTCAGAAAGAGTCTTGTACATCATCGCCTTACCCGTGGTCTTCAAGAACTTTGCACTCCCACCAAGCCCTGCATATTCCTGAAGCAGATGCACGTACCACCCATCATGGGGGGATCTCATATCATCAATCGTATTATAGGTGAAACCATAACTAATTGATGAACGTTTCCAAGGGCTGTGTTTTGCAGCTTGAACAATCGCACCAGAATATTTCCCATATAATTCTATTATGTCACTCTCTTTGTCAAAATCATACTCTCCGCCAAAATCATATTCTTCCTGCACATAAGAATAAGCTACATTAGCAGATAATTGATTATTAATAGGTAACGAAAACCGCAGCGATCCACCTGTCTGCCGTACATCATAGGCTTTATCAGCACGATAAGTACTACGAAAAACATCAACACCAGCAGATAAACGATACCCTAAGAAATAAGGATCAACAAATGATAAATTATAATTACGAGATTTTTCTTGCCCCGCACCTAATCCTAAACGAACATATTGACCACGTCCCCCAAGATTACGTTCAGTAACAGAAACTTCAAGTGACATACCAGGACTTGTTCCCCCTGTTGTATACCCTCCAGAAAGAGAGAGATCTCCTGTTGAAGCTTCAACGACATCTATTACCAAAACAACTTGGTCAGATTGATCTGTAGGAACCATTGAAATATTAACGGCTTTGAAGAAACCTAAACTTTCTAGACGACGTTTTGCCCGCTGTAATAAAGTTTGATTGTAAGCATCTCCTTCGTTTAAATCAATCTCACGGCGAATGACGTAATCACGCGTTTTCTCATTGCCACGTATATCAATACGTTGAATATAAGCACGTGTTCCCTGTTCAATATTATATAAAATTGAAATTGTATGATTTGCTAAATTACGATTTCCCCGCGGTTCAACTTTAGCAAAAGCATATCCCGAATCAGCAACTTTGTTATTAATAGTTGCAACAGACTGTTCAATATCTTCTGCACTATAAACATTACCTGGCTGGGTTTTAAGTATCCTTTTCACAGATTGAACGTCAATTCCATCAACATCACTTTCAACCTGAATATCGCTAATTTTATAGAGCGCACCCTCATCAAGAACGAAAGAAATTTTATACGTATTGCTTGCTGCATCAAAAGTTGCTTTAGAAGAGACTACACGAAAATCTGCATAACCACGGTTATAATAAAAGCGACGTAAAGCTTCTTCATCAACAGCGAGGCGCTCTTCACTGTAAACATCACCTCCCAATAACTTCGAAAAAATTCCCGAAGTTTTTGTTGAAATCACATCACGCAAACGGCGACTTCCAAAGACATTATTTCCCTTAAAAGTGATATCACCAATCTTTGTTTTTTTCCCTTCAACGACATTAAATACCACATTAACCCGCCCTTTTCCAAGGTTAATCGTTTGAACGTTAACAGTGATATTATTACGACCAAGAGTTTTATAAGCCTCACGAATTGTATTTATATCAGCAGAAAGCTTAGCAGAATTAAAAGGCTCATTCGGTTTTAAAGAAATAAACCGCTTAAGATCTGGGTCTTTAAAAGATTTATTTCCTTGAAACAATATTTGATTGACAACCTCATATTCTTTTACGAATACAACCAATTTATCACCCACCGGATTTATTTTAACATCATAAAATAAACCCAATTCGAAAAGGTTCTTCACAGCACTATCAACATCACCACTGGAAACACCTTGCCCAACCTTAATCCCCATATTGTCTCGAATCGCCTGAGAACTTACAAACTTATTCCCACGAACCTCAATAGAGCGGACTACAGACGCTTGTATTTCTCCGACCGCAGCAATTGACATAAAAACCGTTGCTGGGGCAATCATCCCCATCTTTAACACCAATACAGATGCTGCATTTAAAAACTTTGAATTCGTAGTCATTGGCTTTTTTACCTTACTCTCGTTCCTTGGACATGATGCCTTAAAAGCTAACTGCCATAACAACCTTTTTACAGCGAGACTTTTCATTCCTTAATTACTCATTATAATGTACAACGCCACAACATTTTGTAGACATGGTAAACAACCTTCAATTTGTTTTTGCTATTATTACTTAATTTATAAAGCGTTTTCCATAATTTAATTAGCTAAACCAACAAAAATAATCATTAAAAAAGACAAAGATCATAAAAAGGAGAAGAATGGAAAAACCTAAACGAAAAACGATTCCCTGAATTTTAGCAGATATTTTCCTCCCAGTAATGACCTCAATGACATGCAATAAAAGATGCCCACCGTCAAGCGGTAGAATCGGAAAAAGGTTAATAAGCCCAACACTTATTGAAAGAAAAGCTGCCAAATTCAACAAAGAGATAAAACCTGTCTCGCTCACTTTCCAAGCAATTTTAACGGTTTTAGAAGGTCCACTTAGCCGACAACGATCCTCTTTGCCTCCTATTAAACGACTCATAAAAAGAACGGTTTGAGTGGCGATAAACACAGTACGGTCTGACGCTTTTCTTACAGCTGTTACAAAACCATAGCGAATATGTTTTATATAAGTTGGATCTAAACGTGCAGGATTATTTAAATCAACAGGAACACCTACACCTATCATAGCACTTCGTGTTCGATTACCAAATCCATCATCTCGCTCAACGACTTTCGGGGTAATCATCGTTGTAAAGACTCGCCCCATGCGTTCTATTTTAAACTCTATGGGTTCTCTTCCGTGAAAAGCTACATAATTCATCAAATCTTCAAAGCTTTCAACCCGTCGTCCATCCATTTCAACAAAACGATCACCTAATTCCAAACCGGATTGAAGAGCAGGGCTATCTTTTACCAAAGAACCAACAACGGGCTCAATGGCTACACGACCATAGATAAAGAAAAAAAATGTTAGAATAACAACAGTAAAAAGGGCATTGAAGAAAGGACCGGCAAAAACAGTTGCTGCTTTTTTCCAAGCATGCGCACTAGCAAATGAACCATCAACAATCAGAGATGATTGGGATGATTCCGTATCGATTTTTTCCTCATCCCCAACAAATTTTACATAACCTCCTAAGGGGATAAGTGCTAAACGCCACTTCGTGCCATGCTTATCTGTATAACTCGCTATTTCTGGTCCAAATCCAAGCGAAAAAATTAACGCCTTAATACCACACCACCGACCAATGAGATAGTGCCCAAATTCGTGCACAAAAATGATAATCATAATGATGAAAAGAATACTCAAACTTCTTAAAAGAAAATCACCCATAGTGACGATATGATTTAAAAGTTCCAAACTATCTTCTCCCAATTAGATCATACTAAAAAGATTAAAAGGCGCATCCATATCAGACATAAATGAACCAATTAAATAAAGAAGAAAAGCTGCCCCTACCAATCCATCTATACGATCCATAAAACCACCATGTCCAGGCAATAAAGAACTAGAATCTTTAACAGAAAACCGTCTTTTGAGCCATGATTGCCCTAAATCACTCAATTGTGAAACAATTGACAAAACAAGTGTAAGGAGTGGCACAAAAAAACTGGCTAAATTTATATCAAAAAATCCAAAAGCAACCCATATACCACCGAAAACTCCGACAAATGTACCACCAAGTGCTCCTGACCATGTTTTATTAGGAGAAAATTGTGGTGCTAATTTAGGGCCCCCTAATGCACGTCCGATAAAATAACCACCAATATCTGTTCCCCACACTATCGTAAATAAGAAAATAACAACTTGGAACCCCAACATTTCATGATCCCGTAGAAAGCATAAAGCAACAACAGGAAAAGATGCATATAAAAAACCACAAAAAACCCAACCACTCTTTTTTATAGATATAATAGCTAACACTGTAGCTAAAACGATTAAAACACAAAAAATCAATGAAGCAGATACACTCAATACTAAAAAAAAGCCAAAGATTAAATAAAAGATACTTGCTAATATTTTTTGTAAAATACACCATTTCTCTTTAGTAATACTCATCCACTCATAAAGAACAAAACCGCCAATACACCATACAAATAAAAAAAAGAAGTTTCCTCCCAACCATGTTAGATACAACGCAATAATGCCAAAAACAAAAGCTGTCAGAATACGATAAACCAAATTAGACAAAACAACATCCAAACAATAAAAATAGAAAATACAAGCTCTAAAATTAACGCAAGAAAAACTCCCCTACGCAGTATTTTTATCTCATACCTGTATAATTTCTCTTATAATTTATCATAAATAATTCAGTCTACTAAGATAGCGCTTATGAAACTAATAATCAATGAAAACAGCTTCAAAAATCTCCGTCAAAATTATAAAATATTTTTTTAATATTTTCTCAAATATAAAATGAAAAAGCAGTTACCTCTGCCCCATACAAATTAACTAATATAGGTTTCGTATAAAAACACTTTTCTATCAACTATTCGTCATTAAAAAATGAATTACGCCACATAACATCTGCTTGATCAATTATACTCACATGTTTTATAATGAGAAATAAGAGAAAGGTTAGACTTGTTTTTTTGCATTATATTCTTTCCTCAACCTTCATCTTAGAATATTTGAATAATTTCTAATAATGCTTTCATTATGCATTTTAACAAAGACGTGCTCAACTAAAAACCCGCACCATGCTGTTAAATAGTGTCTCCCAGCAAAGGGCATGATTTATCACGCAGACTAAAAAATAAAAACATCTGCCCTTTCAAATCAGTCTCTCCCATATCAAATCAGTCTCTCCCATATCAAAATGATAGAACACCTTCCTGCATCACACCTTGCTACCACAGAGCACACCACTCCCTACAATTATCCCTAGAAACAATTTACAGGCTGGGAGTAAATATCCTTTTTCTAGTGACAAAATCGTCTTAAACGTGCATAATTTCAGATTCTTTTACGGCTAAAATTTTATCAATATCAGCAATAGTTTCATCCGTGAGTTTTTGAACTTTTTCAGACAAACTATGGGCTTCATCTTGTCCAATTTCACCATCTTTTTCTAACTTTTTCAAATTGTCCAGACCATCCCGACGAACATGACGTGTAGCAACACGCGCTTGCTCTGCATAGTGATGCGCAATTTTTACAAGTTCTTTACGGCGCTCTTCATTCAATTCAGGCAAAGGAATACGTAGATTCGTACCATCAGTTATGGGATTTAAACCAAGACCAGAATCGCGAATAGCGCGCTCTATAGCTCCGACCATCGTTTTATCCCATACAGAAACAGAAAGCATCCGAGGTTCGGGAACAGAAATATTAGCAACCTGATTTATATGCACAACAGAACCATAAGATTCAACGGTCAACGGTTCTAATAAACTGGCCGATGCACGTCCAGTCCGCAAACCACCTAATTCATGTTTAAAAGCCGTAATGGCACCATCCATGCGACGTTTCAGATCATCCATAATTGATGTAACATTCATATTTCTGTCTCCTTCAATTGTCCTTTGAAGCTTACCCTTATTCCGATACTATTGTAAAGCGTCCTGTTCCATTCAAGACCTTAGCCAAACCGCCTTTTTCATGAATGGAGTACACAATAATCGGTACATTGTTCTCACGTGCTAAAGTGACCGCCGTTGAATCCATAACAGATAATCCCCATTGCAAAACTTCAACATGTGTTAATTGGTCAAAACGCTTAGCCGTAGGGTCTATTTTGGGATCTGCTGAATAAATACCATCAACTTGTGTTCCTTTAAGAAGGACATCCGCACCAATTTCTGCTGCACGTAAAGTAGCAGCAGAATCAGTGGTAAAAAATGGATTTCCTGTACCACCTGCAAAAATAACAACTTTTCCCTGATTCATATAAGCTATTGCTTTACGTTGCGAGAAACTTTCACAAATTTGTGGCATAGCAATCGCAGAGAGTACAACAGTTTCAACCCCTAATTTTGTCAAAGATGTTCGCAATGCTAAAGAGTTAATAGCAGTTGCAAGCATTCCCATATGATCACCTGTCACTCGGTCCCCACCATGCGAAGCAACAGCAACGCCACGAAAAATATTTCCCCCACCGATAACAACCGCAACTTCTATCCCCATTGTGCGCACTTCTGCAATATCAGCGGCAATACGGTCTACAACAGAAACATCAATGCCAAAATTCTGCCCTCCCATAAGAGCTTCACCAGAAGCCTTTAAAAGAATACGTTTATACGGAAGTGCTAATGCCATTCATAATCTCCCCAAAAGCCCATTTACTTTTTGCTTTTGACATCACGAAGGGCACCACTTTTTTCACGTGACGCCCTCTCAACAATTACATTGTTCCCCTCAGAGATTCTACAACCAATGATATGACTTTAAATCTCTGATCAAGAGTTTGCAATAACTAGCCTTTTACAGCAGCAGCAACCTCTGCAGCAAAATCAGACTCCTCTTTTTCCACACCTTCACCTAATGCAAAACGAATAAAGCCTGTAATTTTTGCTGGAGCACCAATTGATTTCTCAGCATCCTTTAGAGCGGCCTCAACAGTTATATCAGGATTCATAACAAAAGCTTGAGAAAGCAAAACAACCTCCTCAAAAAACTTACGCATACGTCCTTCTACCATTTTTTCAATGATATTTTCAGGTTTTCCAGACTGACGCGCTTGATCTGAAAAAATTGCTTTTTCTCGCTCAACAGCAGCAGCATCAACATCTTGTGCTGTAAGTGCTAATGGATTGGTTGCCGCAATATGCATCGCGACCTGCCGTCCAAAAGCAAGAGCAGCTTCCTTATTTCCTGTTGTTTCAATCGCAACCAAAACACCAAGTTTTCCAAGCCCATCAGCCACACTATTGTGTATATAAGTCGCAACAACACCATTCTCAACAGACAATTTAGCGGAACGACGAAATGTCATATTTTCGCCAATTGTACCAATTGCATCTTTAATCGTAAGCTCTACAGTCTTCTCAGAACCTGGATAAAGAGAAACAGAAACAGATTCAACATCCCCTGGCGTATCTAAGGCAGCAGTTGCTACTTTACGCACGATGTCTTGGAATCCATCATTGCGCGCAACAAAATCTGTTTCAGAATTAATCTCAACCAAAACTGCATATGAATCTTTTGATACGACTCCGATTAATCCCTCAGCTGCTGTACGACCAGCCTTTTTATCTGCTTTAGCTATTCCTTTTTTACGAAGCCAATCAACAGCAGCTTCCATATCACCATTGGTCTCTGCTAGGGCGGCTTTACAGTCCATCATACCAGCGCCAGATAGTTCTCGAAGTTCTTTTACTTGTGCAGCAGTAATGCTCATATTTGCCTCTTTATTTTATAACAGTGAAAGCGTGCAAAATCCCTCTGCACGCCTATAACTTCTTCTTTAGACAATAAAAGTACCTTAATTAGGCATTTTATATTATTCAGAAACTTCTGAAACTGCATTTTCTTCCAAAATAGGCTCCACAGGTGCATCAACTTGAGCTCCTAAATCGATACCCATTGCTCCTTGCTGGCGTGCAATACCATCAAGAGCAGCACGGGCAAAAAGATCGCAATAAAGAAAAATTGCACGTGAAGCATCGTCATTACCTGGTATTGGATGTGTTACGTCATCGGGATCACAATTGGTATCAATAATAGCAATCACTGGAATACCTAAACGTTTTGCTTCTTGGAGTGCAATATTTTCTTTATTCGTATCGATAACAAAGATAAGATCTGGAACAGAACCCATATCTTTAATACCACCAAGCGCACGATTAAGCTTTTCACGATCACGTTCAAGATTTAAACGTTCCTTTTTAGTAAAGCCTTGCGCTTCAGCAGCAAGAATTTTGTCAAGCTTCCGCAAACGATGGATCGAATTGGAAATCGTTTTCCAGTTTGTGAGCATGCCGCCAAGCCAACGTGCATTAACGTAATACTGGGCAGAACGATTCGCCGCATCTGCGATAATGTCAGATGCTTGTCGTTTCGTACCAACAAAGAGAATACGACCACCACGCGCTACAGTATCTGAAACAAGTTTAAGTGCTTGGTGTAAAAGTGGAACGGTCTGAGCAAGGTCAATAATATGGATATTATTACGCTGACCATAAATATAGGGAGTCATTTTGGGATTCCAGCGATGAGTCTGGTGACCAAAATGCACACCGGCTTCTAAAAGCTGGTGCATAGTAAAATCGGGTAGTGCCATAAATCTTATCCTTTCCGGTTCAACCTCCGCGGAAAAAGCAGGAAGACCTGCTACCGGCGGATGCTTGCTAGAAGTTTCTCACAGATCATTTGCAAACACCCAGACTCCGCGTGTGGAATAGCGCAAACATACTAATATTTGATTCTTTTTCAAGTTATTTTCTTTAATCATTTAATATTTGCATTTTCACATTGATTAAGATCTTTTCCAAGTTCCAAGAATTCGAGACTGTTCAATTTTGCACGCACTGAAAAAGTTCCATAATCTATATGAAGATCACGCATGACACCATTCTCATGTAAGAGAAAACTGCTACGATAAACCGGCAAACCATCTTTATTTTCTCCATCATCAAAATAAGAAATTGTAACAGGCCAATATTCTTCTTCATCCAATTTTCTTACTTTTTCCGTTTCGCTATCAGATAAAAGTGTCTTCTTTTCCCCTATGACGATACTTTCTTTTATAACTTTATCTGCTTTATTTGTCCCATCAAATACAGTAACATTGTAAAAATGATCTCCTGCTTTTGCATGGCGGATAATATTTTTTAGTTGCATCATTGGAAATTCAGCCATTGCAAGCTTATACTCTTTTTCCTTTGGCTTTTTTAAGGTAACTGTGATACCATCTTGCGTACGCTCCGCAACCCCCTCGGCACGATGCACAACCTCTTCTCCCTCTTGATCTGTAATATTAAAACGAAATGTACGGCTGTCTCCTGTTTCATAACTCGTCGTCTGTTGATCCGTCAAACGTACTGGCATATCTTCAATGTGAACACGGCTAATGAAACGAAAACGTGTGCTATAGCCTTGGCATGCCGAACCAGTAAGCTCGTAAACCATTCGTCCTGACATCGCAGAAATTGTCATTTCATGAGAAACACTATCGAGATGAAAATCATAAATTGCTCGATGAGGCACAATAAAAATGCGCTCTTCAGCTCTCGCAGTACATAAAAAAACAATATATAAAATTATTATAAATAATGATCTAATCATTCCCAACTTCCGAACTTTATCCCCGTTGCATAACATCATACAATAAGGCAAAAAAGGTTAATTTCTCAATTAACCACACATTTTCTTAAATCAAAAAATAGATTATGCAATGAATATATTATAGAGCAGCTATGGAGTTAAAATTATGACCAATATGATTGAAAAAAACTTAGAAAAATTTGGAATCACTCTTCCTGAAGTAATCTCCCCCCTTGCCAATTACATCACCACTTCACAAAGTGGCAATCAACTCTTTATTTCTGGACAACTCCCTCTTATTAATGGAAAACCAATAGCCATCGGTAAAGTTGGTGCAACTGTGAATACCGAACAAGCCCAAAAAGCATCTGAAGCTTGCGCTCTCAATATTCTCGCGCAACTCAAGGCAACTCTGGGTGACTTAAATAAAATAAAACGTGTGGTCAAAATTACTGTTTTTGTGGCTGTAGATTCTCATTTTACCGATATTCCTTTTGTTGCCAATGGAGCTTCTAATTTATTCGTCAATATCCTTGGTGAAATTGGAAAACACGCCCGTTCTGCTATTGGTGTTGCCTCTCTTCCTATGGATGTTCCTGTAGAAGTTGAAGCCATCATAGAAATCTAAACCTTCATTAAGACAGTGCATTATCCTAAATATAACTGAAGTCAAAATACTTCTTTGTCTTACACTCTGATAAACCTTGCATTTTTTCGTTTTTAAATTAGAATCTTAAACTTACGATAAAAGGAAATATTTGTATGAAACAAGCTTATGACAATAACAATATTTTTGCTAAATTGATTCGCAATGAAATCCCTTCTGTTCGTGTCTACGAAGATGATGATGTTATTGGATTTATGGATATCATGCCACAGGCACCAGGTCATACGCTGGTCATTCCTAAAAAAGGCTCTAGAAACTTACTTGATGCAGATCCTGAAACATTATTTCCTGTTATTAAAGCTGTTCAAAAAATTGCAAATGCTGTCAAAAAAGCCTTTCAAGCAGATGGCATAACTGTCATGCAATTTAATGAAGCAGCTAGTCAACAAACCGTCTATCACCTTCATTTTCATATTATACCACGTATGGAGGGAATAGAGCTTACCCCTCATAATGATATGGTAACGCCTCCAGAAATACTTGAAGAGAATGCAAAAAAAATTCGTGCAGCTTTATAACACACTCTTAAGTTGTTGTGCTTTTTTTTCCTACACGTTTTTTTGTAAAGTTTTCCATTTTACTTTTCTTTGAACTTACAGATATATCGGAAGATGAAATTTCTAACTGTAAGCTTTCTTTTTTACCATTTGATTTTTGTGTCAATACGCGAACGGTACCACCATTGCGTAACTTTCCAAATAAAATTTCATCAGCTAATGGCTTTTTAATATATTCTTGTATAACACGCCCTAATGGGCGTGCTCCCATCTGAGAATCATATCCTTTATTAGAAAGCCATAAAGTTGCAGAAGGGCTTAATTCAAAACAAATTCCCCGATCAGCTAATTGTGCTTCAAGCTGAAAAATAAATTTTTGCACTATCTGATTGATGATTAAATGAGATAACGGTGCAAACGGAATAATTGCATCTAACCGATTACGAAATTCTGGTGTAAATAACCGATTGATTGCTTCTATATCCTCACCATCACGATGTACTTTCCCAAATCCAATAGCTGATTTTGCCATATCTGAAGCACCAGCATTGGTTGTCATAATCAAAATAACATTGCGGAAATCAATTTTCTTACCATTATGGTCTGTTAATCTACCATAATCCATTACCTGCAATAAAATATTAAATAACTCTGGATGCGCTTTCTCAATCTCATCTAGCAATAGAACTGCGTGAGGTTTCTGATCAACGGCATCTGTAAGGAGACCTCCTTGATCAAACCCTATATAACCTGGAGGTGCTCCGATTAAACGTGCTACCGTATGCCGTTCCATATATTCTGACATATCAAAACGCAATAATTCAATGCCTAAAGATGATGCAAGCTGTTTTGCAACTTCAGTTTTTCCTACACCTGTTGGTCCTGAAAATAAATAACTTCCTATTGGTTTATCCGGTTCGCGTAAACCTGCTCGCGCCAATTTTATGGATGAAACTAAGACGGAAATTGCCTGATCTTGACCATAAACAACATGTTTGAGTTCTCTTTCAAGCTTACTCAGTATCTTCTGATCATTCCGGGAAACTGTTTTTGATGGAATTCTTGCAATTGTAGCAACAGTCGCTTCAATTTCTTTAACACCTATACTCTTCTTGCGTTGTTTTTGTGGCAAAAGCTTTTGCGCTGCGCCACTTTCATCAATAATATCAATTGCTTTGTCAGGTAACCTACGGTCAATTATATAACGTGAAGATAATTCTACAGATGCCTTCATCGCCTGATCTGTATATTTAATCTGATGAAAATCTTCAAAGTAAGGCTTCATCCCCTGCAAAATCTTAATCGCATCTGTAACAGAAGGTTCATTAATATCAATCTTCTGAAAACGACGCTCTAAAGCACGATCTTGTTCAAAGAATTTGCGATATTCTCTGTAAGTCGTCGAACCAATACATCGCATAGTTCCAGAAGATAACACAGGTTTCAAAAGATTTGCTGCATCCATATTTCCCCCTAATGTCGCTCCTGCTCCAATTAAGGTATGAATTTCATCAATAAATAAAATAGCATCTGGATACAGCTCAAACTCTTTAATAACTTGCTTTAAGCGTTCTTCAAAATCACCGCGATAACGTGTACCTGCAACAAGTCCCCCCATATCAAGAGAAAATATTGTTGCATTTGATAAAACTTCAGGCACTTGCCCATCAACAATACGCTTTGCCAACCCCTCAATTATAGCTGTTTTCCCTACTCCAGGATCACCAACCAAAAGCGGATTGTTTTTTGACCTTCGACATAAAATCTGTATCATGCGTGAAATTTCTATTTCACGGCCAATTAATAAATCAATTTTTCCATTACGTGCTTTACAATTGAGATCAACACAATAATTCGTTAAAGCACTTGTTCCTCTTTCACCATTATCCGAAATCTGCTGATCTAATTGCTCTTCAAGTCCTTCAAGTAACATGGATAACCCATCATCACGCGTGACACCCTGTGAAATAAAACGTACAGCATCGTAGCGTGTCATTCCCATCTCTTGAAGAAAATATGCTGCATGGCTTTCACGTTCAGAAAAAATTGCAACAAGAACATTTGCCCCCGATACTTCATCTTTTCCAGCTGATTGTGCATGAATCACCGCACGTTGGATAACACGCTGGAAAAAAGCTGTAGGCTTTGTATCCTCATCAGCTCTAATCTGTTCATCTAACTCTGAGCGAAGATAATTGGTTAAGCGCTCTCGCAATTCCTCCACATCTACTTGGCAAGCCTGAATAACGGAATTTGCATCGGCATCATCTAACAGCGCAAGTAGAAGATGCTCTAGTGTTGCATATTCATGCCGTGCTTGAGTAGCAATTGTTAATGCACGATGCAAAACCTCTTCAAGACTAGGTGTAAAAGATGGCATAGCTCCTCACTTCCATTCCATTACACATTGTAACGGATGTTCATTTTGACGCGCACATTCCCTCACTTGTAATATTTTCATTTCAGCGACTTCATAAGTGTAAGTCCCACATTCTCCTATCCCATTGTGATGAACATTTAACATTATCCGCGTTGCCTCTTCGAAACTTTTTTTAAAAAAGTTCTTCAAAACGAAAACAACAAAATCCATAGGTGTGTAATCATCATTAAGCAAAAAAACTCGACATAATTTAGGTTTTTCGAGTTTTTCTCTAGCCTTAGGCATTATAACCGCACCATGCCTACCTTCATCCCAATTCTTGCCCTTTTCATTATGCATAATATGAGCTATAGAGTTTATTATGAGCATCTGTCCCATTATCGTTTTCCATGCAGCACATTTTTATTAATTTTAAATTCTTTCATAACTATTGCAATACCTGTTTGTATTAGAAAAAAATTTCCCTCTATGGTTAGACTTCAATCACTCACTCATAAAATAACTTCTGTAAACAAATTAGTAATACCATTCGTCTAAACTGCATCAATAAATTACAGAAAAGGAAGCTTTATAGAAGTTTTTTAGGATAAATGGAGAAATAGGATACTGCAAGTGTATATTAATTATCAAAAAATTATGCGCTACTGTAAAACAATAGCAATTTCTTTTGTTATGTTAGCTTTTTCTTACTGTTGGGCATCCGCCACACCTCAAGGGGCCTATCCTGATAAGTATGCGGCTATTGTTATAGATGCTACTACGGGAAAAACTTTATTTCAAGCCAATGCAACACTGAAACGTTATCCTGCTTCTTTAACAAAAATGATGACATTATACTTACTCTTTGAAGCTATGCAGATGCGTCGTGTGACACCAAATACACCAATTCCTGTTTCACATTATGCAGCAATGCGTCCACCGACAAAAATTGGATTTAAAGCAGGCCAAACAATTTCTGCAGAATCAGCAGCTAAAGCACTCATTACAAGATCCGCAAATGATGTTGCTGCTGCCATTGCAGAATATCTTGGAGGTAGTGAAAAAAAATTCGCTCAAATGATGACAGTAAAAGCCCGTAAACTTGGCATGAAACATACACATTTTGCAAATGCTTCAGGACTTCCGGATGTGCGCAATTATTCTACAGCACGAGATATAGCGACTTTATCATTAGCTTTACGTAAACATTTTCCCAAACAATATAAATTGTTCAAAACAAAAAGTTTTAATTTCCGTGGACATAAAATTAACAGCCATAATAAACTTGTTAAAATAATGAAAGGTGTCGATGGAATTAAAACAGGCTACACACAAATGTCAGGTTCTAATTTAGCAACTTCGATGCGTCTTGAGGGGCGCTCTATTGTCGCTGTTGTTATGGGAGGTAAATCATCTACTGCACGTGACGAGCATATGGCTAGCTTATTGAATCAATATTTGCCCAAAGCAAGCCAAATGAAAAGTGGTGAACGTTTAATAGCTTCTGTACGCTATCACTTACCCACTGGGGCCAATACTCCTATACCGACCATTAAAGCTGATTCAAGTAATTTTGACGATGAAATTTCGACTATGTTGACAGCATTTGCAGAACAACCTAAAAACTCCAATATCGCAATAACGGCTGTCAATAAGGTAATTATACCAATACCGAATCCTCAAAAAACTATACCGGCTGAGACTCATAAAATTGTAACAGTCTCTTTGTCCGAAAATGCCGGATGGGCTATCCAAATTGGTTCTCTTCCTAGTGAAGAACAAGCAAAAACTCTACTTTTAAAAGCAAAAAATACAGCTTTTTCCACTTTAAAGAACGCATCTTCACATATGCAACTGTTTGAAAAAAATGGGCAGCGTTATTACCGAGCGCGCTTTACAGGGTTTCAATCAAAAAAAGCTGCATTTGACGCTTGCTCTACATTAAAGAAAGCAAATTTTAACTGCTATACTGTAGCCTACTAAAAATTTTTGAATTCTGCGTTAAGGATAGTATTATGACAGATAATGCTTTTGCTTCATTCCATAAAAAAGAAGTTTTATTGAAGCAATCATCCCTCCTTTCACTGCGTTCTCTTCACGATGCTGCCGCAAAACTTACTGGTTTAAAATATAATTCTACTGCATTAGATACACAGTCTCTTGTTAACCTTCTCATTTGCCAAACAATGCGCAACCGTCGTCTCATAATGCCTCCTGTACGCATTCATTTACGCGTTGCGAGCCAAACTGGTAATGTGCCTATTAAAATCCGTTTAGGAGCAACAAATATTTAATTCTACAGACCCTCTCTAAAAAATTATTTTATTATTAACCATTATCTACAGCCTTAGAAAACCTTTTGATAAACATACTTTTTTCTTAAATTGTTGAATTTTCTGACAGCTTTTCCAACTATCCAATATCTCCAAGCTTTCAATAAAACATTGTTAAGGACATAAAAATACCCAATATTTTTCCACTTTTGGATTTAATATAAAAAATTATCCTTGATATCTTTCTGGAAAAAATGAATAGCTTCATTAGATGAAAGCTTATCATTTGGTGGGATTATTGTAAAAGTTCAATAAAGAAAATCCCTCTTAATAACGCTCCCTATACAACATAAACGCTGTAAAAAAAACAATCTCACTTCTCTTACTTGTATTTATGTCAACAGGCACAGAAAATTGGAAAATACAAATACTATCGATGAAAAAACGTAAATAAATTATCAGATTAAATATTATGATAACGATTCCCATAAGATTTTAATTTATAATTATAATTTATTTTTTGCATATTGAACAAGAGATTTTCGTAAAATACTCTTATTTTACTTCTTATATTGAATCAGTCAAAATCGCTCGCTTGCTCATCACGAGCAAAATTGACATATAAAGCATTTACAAAAGGAATCAAAGTATCCCTTATGAATCATTTCAAGTACTAGGATCTTTTGTAATATTGAAAGTTGAAAAAAGGATGATAGTGCTGGTTTTCTCCCTTTATAAATAAAGATGCTAATACTCTATAGATTTTATACCATTCATGGAAAACTTACATTATATTATTCATATGCAAGATACTGATTTATAAAGATAATTAATTATTTTGTTTGTTAGATGAGAATCTCGAATATCGTAAGATTCTCTCATTTAAAATCTGTTTATGTTGAATCAATCAAACCCGTCTCTTGCATGTTATGAGCGAGATTAGTGTGTAGCGTGAAACTGTCCCAAAAAGACTAAAAATGCCTATAATGAACCGTTTCAAATGCCAAGTGCTTTAGTCCCCCTGTACAGAGGGGGGCTCTGGTAAAGTGTGTAACCATGCCAGCGTACTTCTTTTTATTAAGCATAAAGATAGAGACAGCTCAATGGATTTACCGTTATATCATTCACAGGTGCCATCGCGAAATGAGCTTGGGGGGAGGCCTGAGAGATATTTTTTTAAAACGAACTCACGAACGCGTAACACGACAATGTTCTATCGTTTGCATTCTATTCTCATGAGAATTTTTATAAATATTTCTTAATGTATACGTTATTATTTATTTTAATTTTTTTGTCGGTACAAAATTTATAAATAAAAAAGATATTTCCAATATATCTCTTAATTATTGTAAATTAGTGTTTTTTTAAGGCATTTTTTACCATACTAGGTAGAAAAAAACTTCACTTTTAAAAAATTAAAACCTTTAAAATTCTACTTTCTTCATCATAATTATTCAGACTTAAAACAAATTTTTCTTGGATACTCAGGCATAATCTTCCATTACTTAAAAGATATATGGCTATGGAAACTTTTTAAAGCCATAAAACCCAGCTAAAAATAATGGCAGATTGATCACTAATTTTACTTTACGCTTTCTTATTTTTTCCAAATTACACTTTTTCCCCACTTTAGAGACAAATCAAACAGATGTACAACACTCTCCCCTCCAAGCTTGCATGCAACACCTATTATTCGTTAAGAAAACACTGAATCATCTCAGATTTATTTCAAACTACTGCTGCATTAAAGTGGAATTTTGATTTATAAGGAACAAAAAACATAAGCTTTATTAGGAAATACGATCTCTCTCCAAAAAGTCCAGTTATGGATTGAAAAATGTTCCAGCTCTTAACAAGATATCGCATTGACTGCAAGACCACCTTTACTTGTCTCTTTATAGCGTTCACTCATATCATGACCAGTCTGGCGCATTGTTTCTATACAAGCATCAAGAGAAACAAAATGATCTCCATTACCATATAATGCAAGAGAAGAAGCCGTTACCGCCTTAACAGCTCCCATTGCATTACGCTCAATACAAGGCACTTGTACAAGACCTGCAACAGGATCACATGTCATTCCCAAGTGATGTTCAAGCGCAATTTCTGCCGCATTTTCAATTTGAGCTGGTGTTCCACCTAACGCTGCGGTCAACCCTGCTGCGGCCATTGAAGATGCCGTTCCAACTTCACCTTGACACCCAACTTCTGCACCAGAAATAGAGGCATTATGTTTGATAACACCGCCTATAGCTGCTGCCGTTAATAGAAAATTATGTATTCCCTCTCGATCTGAATCATCATTAAACTGAAGATAATAACGCAAAACGGCTGGGACGACACCGGCTGCTCCATTTGTTGGTGCTGTAACAACACGACCACCTGCTGCATTTTCCTCATTGACTGCTATAGCATACACCGAAAGCCAATCATTTGCCCAAAGTGGATAATTGTAATTTTTCTTTTGTTTTTCCAAAAGCGTTTCATGCAGCTTTTTAGCGCGCCTTAGAACACGCAATCCACCAGGCAACTCACCTTCTTGTGAAAGACCTCTATCAATGCAATTTGTCATCGCTGAAAAAATTTCATCAAGCCCTACATCAAGAGAAGAACGCTCTATCTTTGTTTCTTCATTTAAGCGCTTCATTTCAGCAATTGAAAGTCCTGATTTTTCTGCCATTGATAACATTGTACAAGCAGAATCGAATGGATATGGTACCTCAAATGCTTCTGGTTGTATATTATCATTCATATGGCTTAATTCATCCTCAGTCACAACAAAGCCACCACCGATAGAATAATAAATCTGCCGCAACAGAACATTCCCATCAGTATCAAGTCCTTCAAAGGATAGTCCATTTGTATGTCCAGGGAGGATTTGCTTTCGTTCAAAAATAAGATCACGTTGCACATCAAACTGATAAGCGGGATGACCTTCTGGTTGCACTTTTTTTTCACGTATAACTTTTTCTAACAAAAACCCCATGCTATCAGGATCAACAGTAGAAGCTTTTTCTCCTAAAAGTCCTAATATGATAGCTCTATCTGTTGCATGACCAATACCCGTGAAAGCTAAAGAACCATAAAGATAAACACGTATACGAGAAACTTGAACATCAGACGACTGAGAAAAATCCCCTATCTTTTGCAAAAACATATTAGCAGCAGTCATTGGTCCCATCGTATGTGAGCTAGAAGGACCAATCCCAATTTTAAAAAGTTCAAAAACAGATAGAAACACGTATCACCTTAAACTATAGTACAGCTTGAGCATATATGCTTTTTCATAACGTTTCTTCCGCTTAAAATCAAATTGCGAGATAAACTAAAAAAATGACAACAATAAACACGAATGTCGCTCGTCTTGCTACCACCCAACACTTTCTTTCTATAGTGTTTTCCATTAGCCAACCTTTAAAACGAACAATGCCCCTAGAGTCACCACTCCCAATGCTCCAAACGTAGTAAAATAAGTGTTAATATGCAATATTAAAATTCAATAAGGATGAGAAATCTTATCGGAAATATTTTTCATAATGCACTAAGTTCTTCAAAACATATGCTTAATTGTATAAAATATTTTATGGGTATGTTTCAATGAAACGTACAAATTTTTCTAACGATTCTCGTTCTGTCTCAAAATTGTTTTCTGGAGCACTCATATCGCGATAACCAAGTGCCATACCACAGATAATATGGCGATCAGAAGGAATAGATAAAAGCGTACGAATCTGTTTATGATAATCAGCAAAAGCAGCTTGAGGACAGGTATCTAATCCAAATCCACGTGCAGCTAACATAATGGTCTGCATAAACATACCCAAATCAAGCCAACTCCCCATTTCCATGTCGTGATCCATTGTAAATAAGAGTCCTACAGGTGCATCAAAAAATAAAAAATTTCGCGCCTTTTGATGAAGTATTTTTTCTTCATCACCTTTTTGAATTCCAAGACTCTGATAAAGATCCAAACCAACTTTTCGACGCCTTGAAATATAGGGCTCACGCCACTGACGTGGATAATAACTATATTCACGCTCTCCTTTTACACCTGAAAGCACAAGTTGTGAAAGCTCTTGCCCTACTTTCTGTAATACACTTCCTGTAAGCACAATTACTTGCCATGGCTGAATATTTGTTCCAGATGGTGCACGTGCTGCAAGTTTTAAGATTTCTTTGATTGTTTCCAAACTAACTGGCTGATCAGTAAAAGCGCGAATTGACTTTCGTGACAATATAGATTGAAAAACACTCATAGGAGAAACTGTCATTGTTTTTACTTTCTTTATGAAAAATAGTTTTTTCTTATCAAGAATAATATACTGCGAAAATACCTTTGCAGCTTTTTCAAACACTCTATTTCTTTAAATGACTTACACATTTCACGCAGTGGTAAATATTCCCCTTAGAGACGGTATAATCTATCTCTTTTAAGAGAAAGAAATTAGTCTAAAAGAAGACAAAATAAATTTATAATCAATGACTACCCCCCAACTCCGCTAAGCTCTCAAAAAAACTCTCTTCAATTCGTTCTAAATCCTGTAGAAGATCATCAACATCATGCTGCATCTGCTTTAAATCAGTTCGTTTTTTATGAATTCCTGCAATTAATTTCTTAAGCTTTTTCTCATCATCAGGTGGTTTTCCAACCATTGTCAACATATCAGATATTTCAGACAACGAAAATTTTACTCTGTTAGCATACAGGATTTGTTTTAACTTATGACGATCCGTTTATGTATAAAGCCGTGTACTTCCACACCGAAAAGGGATAAGAAGTCCCTCTTCTTCATAGCAAAGTTCGAGCTATTATTGAAAACTCACGTGTTAATTTTCCAATTGAATAATATTCGTACATTTTATTATTCTGTCTGCATAGATCACATTGTTATAAGAAATATGTCTATTTTTTATAAAACTTAGTGAGCACCTTAATCTCTACTTTTCTGCATTCTAATTTAGAAGAAAATACATTCACAAACATTGTATAGTAGAGAATCAATTATTTTTTAGATTATAGAAAAGACTCTTGATCTTTCATCATAAGTCCTTTTAAATTTTTATAGAAGATATCAATCAAAAATTTTCCTAAAGTTCAAAATCAATCTTATTTGATTTGTAGATAATCAACTCTTTTCCTTGAATATGATTTTTGAGTTTCACATATTTTGGAAAAATTCTATACTGCTTTTAGAAATTAAGAAACTTTAAAATAAAGTAACAAAAAAGATAAGCATCATTACAAAATAATAAGCTACTAAAGATGTTTAAAATAACTATCGCCTTATAATTTTTGATATTTTTCAAGAAAATATACAACTTCTGCATTTCGAAATAAAAAACGTCTGAACTTTCTATTCAGACGTTTTTATATTATGTGGTGTTGTATTTAAATTATTCAGTAACGGCCCCGGTTGTCATATTTGTCAACATAGCCTTAGCCACTTCGTTATTACTAGACTTACGCTGCTCATCTACAATCAAATCATCACGAACTGCAGCAATACGACGGATTTGAGAAATTGTACCACCCGTACCTGCTGGAATAAGACGACCGACAATAACGTTCTCTTTAAGTCCTTGCAAAGTATCAATTTTACCAGAAACTGCTGCTTCAGTAAGAACACGTGTTGTTTCCTGAAACGATGCCGCCGAAATGAAAGAAGGTGTTTGAAGAGAAGCTTTTGTAATTCCAAGAAGAATGGGATTACCAGATGCAGGTTTCTTCCCTTCTGCAATCAAATTATCATTGATTTCATCAAGTTCAATACGATCAACATTATCACCTGGAATATAACCAGAATCTCCAGATTCAGTAATTTCAACTTTTTGCAACATTTGACGAACAATCACTTCAATGTGCTTATCATTAATAAGAACTCCCTGCAGACGATAAACCTCCTGAATCTCATTAACAAGATAAGATGCCAAAGCTTCAACCCCCTTAATCGCCAAGATGTCATGAGGTGCTGGATTACCATCAAGGATATAATCTCCCTTTTCAATTTGATCGCCTTCTTGGAAGTGGAACAACTTACCTTTTGGAATCAAGTATTCTACTGCCTCAAGAGTTTCATCATTTGGTTCAATAATGATACGACGTTTATTCTTATAACCACGGCCAAATCGAATTGTACCACTTACTTCAGCAATAATCGCATGATCCTTTGGACGACGCGCTTCAAAAAGCTCAGCCACACGAGGAAGACCACCCGTAATATCTTTCGTCTTGGCACTTTCCATTGGCAAACGAGCAATAACATCACCAGCCTTAACATGAGCACCAAGCTCAACAGAAAGAATAGTTTCCACTGACATCATATAACGGGCTTCACCTCCCTTATACAATTTAGCAATGGATTCACCTTCTTTATCCGTGTGAATAATAATAGCTGGTTTAAGATCCGCACCACGTGGATTAGCGCGCCAATCAATCACCAAACGCTTCGTAATACCCGTAGATTCATCAGCTGTTTCAGTGACAGATAAACCATCAATCATATCTTCAAAACCCACATAGCCTTCAACTTCCGTTAAAATTGGACGTGTATAAGGATCCCATTCTGCTATACGTTGGCCACGTTTAACCACATCACCATCATCAACAAAAATATGAGCACCATAGCTAACACGATGTACAACGCGCTCTTTTCCTAACTCATCCTTGATAAGGATAGCCATATTACGCCCCATAACAACCAAATGGCCTTCAGAATTACGAACTACATTACGATTACGAATTTCCACCTTACCTTCATAAGATGCCTCTAAATACGATGAATCAACAACCTGCGCAGTTCCTCCTAAGTGAAAAGTACGCATAGTAAGCTGTGTTCCCGGCTCACCAATGGATTGAGCAGCAATAACACCAACCGCTTCTCCCTGATTAACAGGTGTTCCACGCGCCAAATCACGACCATAGCATTTTGCACAAACACCAAGACGTGTTTCACATGTTAATGCAGAACGAATTTGAACAGATTGAATCCCAGCTGCTTCAATCTTCGCGACATCAGCTTCCTCAATCATTGCTCCACCTTCAAGGATAACCTCTCCAGAGACAGGATGTAGAATATCAACAAGCGCTGTACGACCAAGAATTCTTTGCCCAAGGGAGGCAACAATTTGTCCTGCATCAACAATCGGCTGCATGGTAAGCCCTTTTGCGGTACCACAATCAACTGCTGAAATAATAGCATCCTGTGCAACATCAACAAGACGCCGTGTTAAATAACCAGAGTTCGCCGTCTTTAACGCAGTATCAGCAAGTCCTTTACGTGCACCATGCGTGGAATTGAAGTATTCATTAACAGTTAGACCTTCTTTAAAATTTGAAATAATGGGTGTTTCAATAATTTCACCCGATGGTTTTGCCATTAATCCACGCATACCGGCCAATTGTCTCATCTGGTTAGCAGAACCACGAGCACCAGAGTGCGACATCATATAGATAGAATTCATCGGCCGTTGACGACCTGTTTTAGGATCAAAATCCACAGCTTGAATACGTTTCATCATTTCATCTGCGACGCGATCTGTACATTTACCCCAAGCATCTACAACCTTATTGTATTTTTCACCTTGTGTAATCAAACCATCATTATATTGCTGTTCGTACTCCTTAGCCAAAGCTTCTGTTTCTGCGACTAAACGCGACTTACTATCAGGAATAACCATATCGTCCTTACCGAATGAAATTCCTGCACGACAAGCATAAGAAAAGCCAAGCTGCATAATACGGTCACAAAAAATAACCGTCTCTTTTTGTCCACAGTGCCGATAAACATGATCAATCATTTTAGAAATGTTCTTTTTCGTCATCTCTTGATTGACAATATCAAATGAGATATCCGCACTTTTTGGCAAAAGCTCACCGATAATCAAACGACCAGGTGTCGTATCATAAAGTTTAGAGACTTCTTTTCCATCCTTCCCCATATTCTTAACACGGCCTTTAATCTTCGTATGAAGCGTTATAACCTTATTTTCCAAGGCATAATGAAGCTCACCTATATCAGAAAAGGCCATTCCTTCACCTGGTTCTTTTTCAGAAACAATTGAAAGATAATAAAGACCAAGAACCATATCCTGTGAGGGAACAATAATGGGAGCACCATTTGCCGGATGAAGAATATTATTGGTGGACATCATCAAAACACGGGCTTCAAGCTGTGCTTCAAGAGAAAGCGGCACGTGAACCGCCATCTGATCACCATCAAAATCTGCATTAAAAGCAGTACACACCAATGGATGTAGCTGTATAGCTTTTCCCTCAATTAAGATAGGTTCAAAAGCCTGAATCCCCAAACGGTGCAATGTTGGCGCGCGGTTGAGTAAAACAGGGTGTTCACGAATAACCTCATCCAAGATATCCCAAACTTCTGGATGTTCTTTTTCAACAAGCTTCTTTGCCTGCTTTACCGTTGATGAATAGCCTTTTGCATCAAGCCGCGCATAAATAAAAGGCTTAAATAATTCAAGAGCCATTTTTTTGGGAAGACCACATTGATGCAATTTTAATTCAGGACCCGTCACGATAACAGAACGCCCCGAGTAATCAACACGCTTCCCAAGTAAGTTCTGACGAAAACGCCCTTGCTTGCCCTTCAACATATCTGATAAAGACTTAAGAGGACGTTTATTGGCTCCAGTAATCACACGCCCACGCCGTCCATTATCAAACAATGCATCAACAGCTTCTTGTACCATACGCTTTTCATTGCGTACGATAATTCCAGGAGCACGCAATTCAATCAGCCGTTTCAAGCGGTTATTACGATTAATAACACGCCGATAAAGATCATTCAGATCTGATGTCGCAAAACGCCCACCATCAAGCGGAACCAATGGACGCAAGTCCGGTGGAATAACCGGAATTGTTTTCATAATCATCCACTCTGGCTTATTTCCAGATTCAAGAAAATTTTCAACGATTTTAAGTCGTTTAATCAATTTTTTCTGCTTTAACTCTGAAGTTGTTTCAGCTAATTCAAGACGCAAATCATTAGCGATTTTATCTAACTCCATACTAGCTAAAAGCTCGTAAATAGCTTCAGCGCCAATCATAGCTGTAAACTGATCTTCTCCAAATTCATCAATAGCAAGCATATATTCTTCTTCAGAAAGAAGCTGATGGAGCTTAAGAGATGTTAACCCTGGTTCGGTTACAATATAATTCTCAAAATAAAGAACCCGTTCAATATCTTTTAAAGTTAAATCTAAAAGTGTAGAAATACGGCCTGGTAATGATTTAAGAAACCATATATGCGCAACGGGTGCCGCAAGTTCAATATGCCCCATACGCTCACGACGTACGCGCGAAAGAGTAACCTCTACACCACATTTTTCACAAATAATGCCCTTATACTTCATGCGTTTATATTTGCCACATAGACATTCATAGTCCTTAATAGGGCCAAATATACGTGCACAAAAAAGACCATCACGTTCTGGTTTAAAAGTCCGATAATTAATCGTCTCAGGCTTCTTAATCTCACCATACGACCAGGACAAAATTTTCTCAGGACTCGCAATAGAAATACGAATAGAGTCAAATGTCTGCGCTGGCGCTTGAGGATTGAAAAGATTCATGACCTCGTGGTTCATGCTGTTCTCCTTCAAAGATTCTTAGAACCTGTTGTAATATCTCATTTATTTTATAACAGATCTTCTTTAAAATACATTTACTTTTAAAAATGACCTGTATAGCCTTAATAAGGTTATTGAGCCTCTTAAAGTAATAAGAGCGCAGCCTTTTTCTAGTGCGCTCCTTGAATTATTATTCTGCCGTATCAGACAATGCCCGCTGTGCAATAAGTTCACGCGCATCATCAAGCTCCACATTAAGAGCAAGTGAGCGCATTTCTTTTACCAACACATTAAAGCTTTCGGGTATACCTGCCTCAAATGTATCATCACCACGCACAATTGCCTCATAGACTTTTGTTCGACCAGCCACATCATCTGATTTTACTGTTAGCATCTCCTGCAAAGTGTATGCAGCACCATAAGCTTCAAGCGCCCATACCTCCATTTCACCAAAACGCTGACCACCAAATTGTGCCTTACCTCCTAATGGCTGCTGCGTAACAAGTGAATAGGGACCAATAGAACGCGCATGAATCTTATCATCAACAAGGTGATGCAATTTCAACATGTAAATATATCCCACCGTTACTGGACGATCAAAAGGCTCCCCAGTACGACCATCATAAAGCGTAACCTGCCCTGAACTATCTAAGCCTGCGTCTTCCAGCATCATGTTAATATCAGACTCATGTGCTCCATCAAAAACAGGCGTTGCAATTGAAACCCCTTTCTTCATCTGCAATGCCAATTTGTAAAGGCTTTCATTATCATACTGACGAACTGGTTCATTATGATTATCATCAGGCATAAGATTTTCAATACGCTGACGCAACGGCAATATATCCCCAGTCTCTTGATATAACTCTAACAAAGCACCAATCTTCTTGCCCATCCCCGCACATGCCCAACCAAGATGCGTTTCAAGAATTTGTCCAACATTCATACGACTAGGCACACCCAGCGGATTCAAGACGATATCAGCATGGGTCCCATCTTCAAGAAATGGCATATCTTCTACGGGAAGAATACGTGAAACAACACCCTTATTCCCGTGACGTCCCGCCATCTTGTCACCTGGTTGGATTTTGCGCTTCACAGCCACAAAAACTTTCACCATTTTCATGACACCAGGAGGCATTTCATCACCTCTTTGGACCTTTTCAACCTTATCCATAAAGCGACGTTGTAATGCTTCTTTTGATTCATCATATTGCTTGCGCAAAGCTTCAATTTCATTTTGAAGCTTTTCATCCTCAACAGCAAATTGCCACCACTGGGATCGCGGATAATGCCCCATTACTGTACTATCAAGCTTTTTACTACCCGAAAAGCCTTTCGGACCTTCTACAGCAACTTTACCTGTCAACATATCGGTGAGGCGCGCATAAACATTGCGATCAAGAATAGACTGTTCATCATCACGGTCTTTTGCTAAACGCTCAATTTCTTCACGCTCAATTGCCATCGCACGTTCATCTTTTTCCACGCCATGGCGATTAAAAACGCGAACTTCAACAACAGTACCAAAAGTCCCAGGAGGCATACGCATAGAAGTATCACGAACATCGGATGCCTTTTCCCCAAAAATTGCACGCAGAAGCTTTTCTTCCGGCGTCATGGGACTTTCACCTTTCGGGGTAATCTTTCCAACTAAAATATCACCTGGTTGAACTTCAGCACCAATATAAATAATGCCAGCTTCATCAAGATTTCTTAACGCTTCTTCCGCAACATTAGGAATGTCGCGCGTAATTTCCTCAGGTCCAAGTTTTGTATCGCGTGCCGCAACTTCAAATTCCTCGATATGAATTGAAGTAAACACATCATCAGCAACAATGCGCTCGGATAACAAAATAGAATCTTCATAATTGTATCCATTCCAAGGCATAAAGGCTACGAGAACATTCCGCCCAAGAGCCAAATCACCAAGATCCGTGGATGGACCATCTGCAATGATATCACCTTTCTCTACCCTATCACCGACATGTACAAGAGGACGCTGATTAATACAAGTGGACTGATTAGAACGCTGAAATTTCTGTAAGCGGTAAATATCAACGCCTGATTTTGAAGGATCTAAATCTTCTGTTGCACGGATAACAATACGGGTAGCATCGACTTGATCAACAACACCACTACGTTTTGCACTCACAGCAGCTCCTGAATCGCGCGCAACAATAGATTCCATTCCCGTCCCAACAAATGGCGCTTCAGCGCGTACAAGAGGAACTGCTTGACGCTGCATGTTCGATCCCATAAGCGCACGATTCGCATCATCATTTTCCAAAAAAGGAATAAGCGCTGCTGCAACTGAAACCAACTGTTTTGGTGAAACATCCATCAAATCAACATGATCACGCGGCGCCATTAAAACTTCACCAGCATGACGGCAAACAACAAACTCTTCTATAAAACGACCTTCGTTATCTAATGAAGAATTAGCCTGAGCGACATAATGCTTTGCTTCTTCCATCGCTGAAAGATAAATAACTTCTTTTGTGACTTTTCCATCAATAATTTTTCGATATGGGCTTTCAATAAAGCCATATTTGTTAACTCGCGCAAATGTTGCTAAGGAGTTAATCAGACCAATATTGGGGCCTTCTGGTGTTTCAATCGGACAAATACGACCATAATGCGTAGGATGTACGTCACGGACTTCAAAACCCGCACGTTCACGAGTCAAACCACCTGGACCAAGAGCAGAAAGACGGCGCTTATGGGTAATTTCTGACAATGGATTGGTTTGATCCATAAACTGCGACAATTGTGAAGACCCAAAAAATTCACGGACTGCTGCTGCCGCAGGCTTTGCATTGATCAAATCCTGTGGCATAACTGTATCAATTTCAACCGATGACATACGCTCTTTTATCGCACGTTCCATACGAAGAAGACCAATGCGATATTGATTTTCCATCAACTCCCCGACGGAACGAACGCGACGGTTGCCAAGATTATCAATATCATCAATTTCACCACGTCCATCACGCAATTCAACCAACATCTTAACAACAGCAAGAATATCCTCTTGGCGTAAAATGCGAACTGTGTCTGGACAATCAAGATCCATACGTAAATTCATCTTAACACGCCCGACAGCTGAAAGATCATAACGCTCTGGATCAAAAAACAATGAATGGAACATTGCTTCTGCTGTATCGATTGTTGGAGGTTCACCTGGACGCATCACCCGGTAAATATCAAATAACGCATCCTGCCGACTTTCATTTTTATCCACCTTCAAAGTATTGCGGATGTAAGCGCCAATATTCATGTGATCAATATCAAGAATATTGACTTGATCAGCACTAACATCGAGCAGAACTTTTAATACTTTTTCGTCAATTTCATCACCAGCTTCAAGGTAGATTTCACCTGTTTCGTAATTGACGATATCTTCGGCTAGATAACAACCTAATAAATCATCTTCACTAACTTTAACCGCTTTAAGTCCTTTTTCTACCAAAGACTTCGCAGTACGAACTGTTAATTTTTTACCAGCCTCCGCAACGACTTCACCACTATCTGCATCTATAAGGTCAGAAATGAGCTTCATTCCTTTAAAGCGATCCACAGAATAAGGAACTCGCCATCCTTCTCCATCACGCTCATAAGTCACTTTATCATAAAACGTCGATAAAATATCCGACGCATCCATACCTAATGCCATCAAAAGACTAGTAACAGGAATCTTGCGCCGTCGATCAATACGCGCATAAATGATGTCCTTAGCATCAAACTCAATATCAAGCCAAGAACCACGATACGGAATAACACGAGCAGCAAAAAGAAGCTTTCCTGATGAATGGGACTTTCCTTTATCATGGTCAAAAAAGACACCAGGAGAACGATGCATCTGAGAAACAATAACACGCTCCGTACCATTAACAATAAAGGTACCATTCGTCGTCATTAAAGGCATATCGCCCATATAAACGCCTTGCTCTTTAATGTCTTTGATATCTTTGGAGCCAGTATCCTCATCAACATCAAAAACAATCAAACGCAATATGACCTTTAATGGGGCAGCATAAGTTAAATCACGTTGACGGCACTCTTCAACATCAAATTTTGGTAAATCAAATTCATAACCTACAAACTCAAGCATAGCTGTACCGGAAAAATCTGAAATAGGAAAAACCGATTTAAAAACAGCTTGCAAACCTTCATCTGGTCGCCCACCTTTCGGTTCCTCAACCATGAGAAATTGATCGTATGAGGCTTTTTGAACCTCAATAAGATTCGGCATTTCTGCTACTTCAGGAATCTTACCAAAAAATTTCCGTACGCGCTTACGACCATTGAATTGAGACATCATTGCGTGAGTCTGAGCCATCGTCGCTCCTTGATCTTTACTCTTCAAGGTAGACCAACCTTGAAAGCCTTATACCATTAACCTGCATATGCAGACCAGTTCACTTGACACTCAATAATGAGCATCATTAACTTTCCCCACCAACATAAGCCATTTATCTCTTTGACTCTATGATGAAGGGGTAAGTAATCCAAACCTATCCCATTCCTGTTACGAAACCATTGGGAAAAGTTTTTTACTCATTATTTTCCCTCTTTGTATTAAGAGAAAGAAAATCGGCGAACATAAATGCCCGCCGATAAAATTAAATTTACTTAAGTTCCACCTTAGCACCGGCAGCTTCAAGTTGAGATTTAATTTTTTCTGCTTCTTCTTTAGAAGCAGCCTCTTTAATAGGCTTAGGTGCACCTTCAACCAGATCTTTAGCTTCTTTAAGACCAAGTCCAGTAAGAGCACGAACTTCCTTAATAACATTAATTTTTTGTGCGCCACCTTCAACAAGAATAACATCAAATTCTGTTTTTTCTTCAGCAGCTGGAGCAGCAGAACCAGCAACAGCAGCTACAGCTACAGGAGCAGCAGCCGAAACTCCCCACTTTTCTTCAAGTAACTTAGAAAGCTCAGCGGCTTCCAAAAGGGTTAGATTAGAAAGGTCTTCTACGATCTTCTCTAGATCAGCCATTTTTAAATTCCTTCAATTAAAAGATTTGAACCATTATTAAATCTTATTCAAAAAAACAGAAAAGCATTAAAGCTCTTCCATAAACGTGAATACAAACAGCCTTAAGCCGCCTTATCCTCCTGAGCATATGCTCCAATGACACGTGCAACCTGACCAGCAGGGGCATTAACAACCTGTGCAATACGGGTCGCAGGGGTAGAAATCATACCCACAAGTTTTGCACGCAACTCGTTTAATGAAGGCAATGAAGCCAATGACTTCACAGCATCTACAGTTAAACTTGTTGCACCCATTGAACCGCCAAGTATGACAAATTTGTCATTGCTTTTCGCAAAATCAACAGCAACTTTCGGTGCTGTGATTGGATCTTCTGAATAAGCAATAAGTGTTTGTCCAGTAAACAAACCCACTATCGATTCAGATTCCGTGCCCTGAAGAGCGATTTTAGCAAGACGGTTTTTGGCGACCTTAACGGCACCGCCAGCTTCACCCATTTTCGAACGCAGATCATTCATCTGTGAAACTGTCAGACCGGAATAATGTGCAACAACAACAGAACCAGACTTCCGAAAAGCCTCGTTAAGCCATGTAACAAATTCGCGTTTTTCCGCTCTATTCACTGTCTCTCTCCATTTAACAGATTTGCTTAAAACAAACCTGTTGGTTACCTTTGATAACATAAAATACTTCATGTCACCGATGAGGATCCTGTCCCCTTTTTCACGCACAGCGTTCAAAGGCAACCTTGGCTCAAACCCTTTAAGTCTTTTAACTCTCAGTTTTTACCCCAGTCTCATGCAGGTTTTTTTGATTAAGATACTTAAAAGCATCACCTACAATCTCGGACAGGATATTCCGGAATTTCTCCCGGTACAACCTAAGCCCTATAAAGCTTAGATAGCGAGCTGATCAAAATCAGCATTTTAAATACAATTTTGATATTCCCATACCCCAAAACAAAATTATAAATCAGCTTATACTAGCTCTGAACGAACCGTTGCTGGATCAACTTTAACACCAATTCCCATAGTCGACGAAACAGCAACGCGCTTAATATACTCACCTTTTGCACCTTGCGGCTTGGCTTTAATAACTGCACTTGCAAAGGCTTTTATATTTTCTACGATTTTTTCAACACCAAAAGAAGCCTTACCAATACCAGCATGCACAATACCAGCTTTTTCCACGCGAAACTCAACAGCACCACCTTTAGAAGCTTTGACAGCACCGGCGACATCAAGTGTTACAGTACCAACTTTCGGATTCGGCATCAAACTCCGTGGACCAAGAATCTTACCAAGACGACCAACAAGAGGCATCATGTCTGGCGTTGCAATACAACGATCAAAATCTATAGTCCCTCTATTAACGCTTTCAAATAAATCTTCGGCACCCACAATATCAGCTCCTGCCGCCTTAGCTTCCTCAGCCTTATCCCCACGAGCAAAAACGGCAACACGAATATTTCTCCCTGTTCCATTAGGCAAATGAGCAACGCCTCGAACCATTTGATCAGCATGACGAGGATCAACACCCAAGTTCATTGAAATTTCGATTGTTTCATCAAACTTAGCAACGGCACGCTCCTTAACCATTGAAACGGCATCTTTTAAAGCGTAGAGTTCATTAAAATCAATATCTTTTCGGATATTTTTTATTCTTTTTGCTACTTTTGCCATAATATTAGCCCACCACTTCCAAGCCCATCGAGCGAGCAGAACCTTCAACCATACGCATTGCTGCCTCAATGTCATTCGCATTAAGATCTTTCATCTTTGATTCCGCAATCGAACGAATTTTATCGCGAGAAATGCTTCCTACAGACACTTTACCAGGCTCTTTTGAGCCAGATTTCAGGTTTGCTTCCTTCTTTAAAAAGAAGGATACAGGAGGCGTCTTGAGAGAAAAGGTGAAAGACTTATCTTGGTAATACGTAATAACAACTGGAATCGGTGCCCCCTTTTCCATTTCTTGTGTCGCTGCATTAAACGCCTTACAAAATTCCATGATATTAATACCACGCTGCCCAAGAGCTGGACCAATTGGTGGAGATGGAGTAGCAGCTCCTGCAGGAACCTGCAACTTAAGCTGACCTATACTTTTTTTTGCCATAACAATCTGCCCTTAATTTCACTGGTATACTGACAATTCATCTTGCCCGTTACCCGCTTGCAGTCACGTGGTTCGGATCATTAAGCCGACAAAAGCTATAAATCACCTCCCACTCCTTCCTTAAAGTAATTAAAACTACTCTAAGTTTAATCAGAGTTTTTCAACCTGACCAAATTCCAAATCAACAGGCGTAGGACGCCCAAAAATAAGCACTTCAACCTTAAGACGAGAGCGCTCTTCTTCAACCTCTTGAACAATTCCATTAAACGAAACAAAAGGACCATCAGCAACGCGAACTTGCTCTCCAACCTCAAACAATACAGAGGACTTTGGAGACTCAACCCTTTCCTGAACTTGTTTGAGAATTTGTTCAACCTCTCGATCAGAAATAGGAACAGGACGCGCATCCGACCCTAAAAAACCTGTCACTTTAGGCGTATTCTTAATAAGATGATAAACTTCATCTGTTAACTCAGCACGAACAAGAACATAACCAGGAAAAAATTTTCGCTCAGTATCAACTTTGCGTCCACGACGAACCTCTACAACACGCTCTGTTGGAACAAAAATCTTTTCAAAAAGATGATCAAGTCCCTTTTGCTTTGCCTCCTTATCAATAGCTTCCGCTACTTTCTTTTCAAAATTTGAATATGCCTGAACAATATACCAACGAGCTGCCACAGTCACACTTCCTTACATTCTCAACTAAAAAGATATTTCAGAAGATCAATAACCCGCCAAACACCAAAATGCATAACCTGATCCACAATAAAAAAGAAAGCTGAAGCCAATGCAGTTACCAACAAAACCATAATAGTAGAAATAACCGTCTCACGACGTGTAGGCCATTTCACTTTAATTGTTTCTGCATAAACCTGCTTCAAAAAGGTAATCGGATTGGTTTTAGATGCCATCGTCACACTATACTCTCTCTAGTCCCATTGTGTTTTATAGAACAAAATAAACAGGAAAAAAACGCAAAAGCCAACTTTCAGACTTATGCAATTTCCTTACTTTCTATTCAATACCGTTTCACACACAAAAAAACAAGCCCCATATCAAAAAAAGCGAAAAAGGCAGCAAAATCCACTCCCTTATATGTAAAATCCCTCTTTGGCAGGGGCAGCAGGACTTGAACCCGCGACCTGCGGTTTTGGAGACCGCCGCTCTACCAACTGAGCTATACCCCTAACTCTCAAAACTAAAACACTTTTAACACCCCTTTAACAAGCATTATTTATTCAATGATCTTAGAGACGATACCGGCACCAACAGTACGACCACCTTCACGAATAGCAAAACGAAGTTTCTCTTCCATCGCTATCGGAACGATCAACGAAACATCCATCGCAACATTGTCACCTGGCATAACCATTTCCGTTCCTTCTGGAAGCGTAACAATACCTGTAACATCCGTCGTACGGAAGTAAAACTGAGGACGATAATTCGTGAAAAATGGTGTATGACGTCCACCTTCATCCTTTGTCAAAATGTAAGCTTCTGCTTTAAAACGTGTATGAGGCGTAACGGATCCTGGCTTTGCCAATACTTGACCACGCTCAATCCCTTCACGGTCAACACCACGTAGCAGAGCTCCTATATTATCACCCGCTTGACCTTGATCTAAAAGCTTGCGGAACATTTCAACGCCTGTAACCGTCGTCTTAGACGTTGGACGAATACCGAT
>NZ_JBHIOR010000008.1:0-8590 GCF_042195605.1 Bartonella sp. AP88HLJMH
TTTTTTTAAATAAAATAACCCAAACTTTACCAATAAAATATTGAACAAAAAATCCTATTTCAAGACATTATTGGAAACAAGCAATTATAGGCAAAATCTGCCTTCATAAAAATAAAACATGAAAACAGCAAGGAGTTCAAAGAGAGCATGGCGCCTTTAAAGTAAAATATAGCACCCCATTGCAATGCATAAAAATAGGAAGTTGCCTAGGAATCAGTTAATCACAATAACGCTTGTTTTTGCTACTTTAATAGAGAAAATTTTCTGCGCAGATACGATTTATAAAGACATTGCTGTATAAAGAGAATCGCATGATCTGTAATTTGTAAAAAGAATCAAATTCCTGTAGAAGCATGCTAAGCTATCTATCTATCTAGCTTTCTTTATTTAATATTGAAAAGTACTCTTATAAATCTATGTGGGATAACGAACAACAAAAAAACGATCCTGGACAAGACCCTGCTCTTGTCGTCAAGCGCTTGCGGCCTGCGCGCCGACAGGTCTCTGCTCGTTGGCTTACGGGAACCATTCTGACAGGAATCACTTCCTGCATTCTTATGGGGATTGCACTTTTTACGGCTCTTGATGAACAACAGCGATTGGTAACACCGCCACAATGGTTTACGCAAGAAAACCTATCAGAATCACAAGACCCTGAGGCCAATGGCTATAAAGGTGATCGTATTTCTCCCACCCATGCAAGGCAAAGCTTTGACAGAAAACGTCAATTTGAACTATCGATTCTACAAAAAAAAGGCGATGAAAAAGTCATTCAAACACAACATTTTGAATGGATTCGTATGGCTTTAGCCGAAAATCGCCCCCAGAAATATAGCTATCCAAAATTTGATTCTTTAAGCATTCTTGCTAGTGATACGAAAAATCAAAATATCGCACCACAAGAAGATTCTGGGCAGATTTATGGAGCAAAGGTTGAAACAAAACTCACCTTACGCAGCTATGATTTTAAGGTAAATCAATTCGATTTTGATGACAGCGACACATTGACAGATGAAGAGGCACAACAAGAAGTACAAAAAGCTGGATTTACTTTAGAAAAGAGCTCCGAACTTCTTTCAGTTCTCACATTGATTGATCCTTTAAAATTAGAAGATGTATCCTCCCCTTCCCAAGGCACAGAATCCCCTGAAGTTCGAATCGTTCAAGAAAATGTAACCGTTTCTCCTCAAAGTCACCGTATCGATCTGACGAAAAACTATGTTGAAGATATTATTCCTATTCGTAAAAAACAAACGATAGCCGATGCTTTCAAAAAAACCAGTTATACAAAAAAGCAAATTGACCAGGTTGTAAAAACGCTAGAAAAAATAAGCCTTTCCGATTCCCTAAAAGAGGGAAGCCTTTTACGCATTGGTATCGTGACACAAGCTGGTGAAGAAGACCATCTCGTACGCGCAAGTATCTATCAAGGGATGCATCATATTCTCACCATTGCCCTGAATGATAAAGGCCAATTCATTGAAAGCACAGAGCCTAAAATGTCTAAAGCACTTAAAACGGCTTTTCAAAATGGTATTCCACATTCTTATATCAATAGCGCGCAATTACCAACGGCTTATGATGCACTCTATAGTGCTTTGCTAAGCCATAATATATCACAATCTCTCTCTCATCGTCTTATTCGTCTGCTGGCCACCAATGTTGATATGAAAAGTCCGATAACACCCAATGATCAGATCGAAATATTTTATGCTGTACCACAAAGCGATAAAGAAAACAAAAACGGCAAAAAGAATTTGAAAGCAAAGGAATCATCCAAGAACGCTGATCCAGAAATTCGTTATATTAGTGCAACTTTTGGGAATACAACTTATAAATATTACCGTTATCAATTAAAAGATGGAAGCGTTGATTATTATGATTCTGAAGGGAAAAGTTCAAAGCCTTTCTTGCTGCGCAAACCCACACCAAATGGCATTTTTGGCTCTCCCTTTGGTCCACGCAAACATCCTATTTTAGGCTATGTCCGCATGCATACGGGTGTTGATTGGATTGCTCCTAAAGGATCACCCATTATTGCTGTAGGAGATGGTATTGTCACAAGAGTAGGCGTAACAGGCGGCTATGGAAACCATACGGAAATTCAACATGCCAATGGATATGTCAGCAGTTATTCACACCAAAGTCGTTATGCACCAGACATCAAACCAGGCGTGAAAGTACGACAAGGACAAATTATTGGGTATGTTGGATCAACAGGAATGGCAACCGGACCCCATTGTCATTTTGAAATCATTGTCAATGGCGTCAAAGTTGATCCCATGCGCATTCGTATACCGGATAGCAAAGCCTTAACCAATCAAGACCTACAAACATTCCTACAAGAAAAAAACAACATTGATGCCTTGATCAACAGCCCAATAGCACCCTCCGAAGAGACTTAAAGCATGAAAGCATCTGCATTTTTACGACTCAAAACATCTAAAAAATATGCTTGAGCGCTTACTTTTCTCAAAGAGATTTCCGCATTTTAAATATCTATTAAAGAATACGCCGAAAGATGCCACCACCCAAGGTCGCATCACAATGATTAAAAATAAAACGCCCTCCCCTTTTCAGGTTTACGCACAATAGAAAAGTGAAAAATATGAAACCCCAAAAGGCTAACTCTTCTTGTTTATTTTATCAAAACGATAGCCCGTCCTTATTTGCCATGCAATAAAATCTCAAATCAAAGAGGTGCCCGCTAAAGGATGAAGATTCTAAAATCCATATCATTCTATAAACAACCCGACTTTTTGTTGAATAGATTCCACTTGTTGAATGTATGCTGTTCATAGCCCTAAAGGACGGTGTTTCATGAACTTTCTGAGCACGTTCTACCTTAAGAGTATTCGTTACACACTTTTACAAAAACACCCCATATTTAAAGTTTCACATGCCTTACAAAAAATAACAAAACTTGAAAAAACAATCTTTTTGCAAAGCAATAGAGCTTACGAATATAAGTATTATTGGCTTAAAGGAGCACTTATTCAAAATAAATTTAAAGGCTAACTTAAGCACTTCAAAGCTCTCAGACAAGGAGAACTTTGAAAGCCTATCATCGGAGTCAACAAAGCAAAAAAACAACAAGAGAGAAAATCAAACATTACACCAAAAGATAAAGAAGCAAAGTTGTTTCTCTTGAAGGCAATTGACAATCTGATATGAATGGTGCTGTGTTCGCGCTACTGAAGCCGTATTTTTCCTTCTTCTTGTGAAAAGATGCCCTCCCCATACATTCACGATGAATGAAAGGCAGCTTACCACGAGAAAAGAAAAAATTTACCCTTTTAAAAAATCAGTCAGAGCTTTTTTTTGAACTATTCATGCTAAGTTTTGGCAAAGGAATGACAATCTTTGTGCCTCCTAAAGCAGAAGTTTCAAACAGAGGTTTTTCACCAAATTGCATACAGAGCTGTTCCACGACCACACGACCAAGTCCTGTTTTTTGTTTTAAAGTTTGGCTTTTCATTCCCACGCCATCATCTTCTACAATGAGCATCAATTGTCCATCTTTCTGGGGACCAAAGGAGATATAAATATGACCAGACCGTTGATCAGGAAAGGCATGTTTTAAGGAATTTGTCAGCAGTTCACCAAGGATAATTCCAAGTGTTGTCGCATCTCTTGAAGACAGGCGACAATCTTTAAAGTTGGTGTGAATGGTGATGTTTTCACGCAATTCAAAAGGGACTGCCAATTCGACATCATGCACAACAGAGCTGAGAAACTCTGCCAATAAAGTCGTTTCCATATCATCACTTAAGCGCAAACGACGATGTGCTGTAGAAATTGTCTGAATACGATCACGTGCAGCCCCTAGAACAGCACGTACCTCTTCATTTTTGCTCCGGTTTAACTGGAGCCCCAACAAAGAAGACACCGTCCCAAGAGAATTGCCAATGCGATGGCTTGCATCCTGCAACAATATTTCAACCCGTTGGCGTTCTTTTTCAGCGTGATTACGTGCTCTTTCTAATTCTTGTGTTCGTTCTTTCACGCGGGCTTCCAGAGCGATATTTTCACTATGAAGCAGCAATTGATACAATTTTAAAGAGCGCATATCACGATGAAAACGATTAATAACAAAATAGGCAGAAATAAAGGTACTCACAACGGAAACAATAGCCGCCAATGTCAAAGCCGCCCGCATCAATGCGATACCCTCACGCTGTTTTTGTCGCACCACATCATCCCCATTAATAAAGCTTGTCATCAATTGAGCTAAACGTGCTACAGGAATCTTTGATACTTCCAAAGAGTCCGCATGAGAAGGTTGAGAAGGTTGAGAAGGAATCGCATCAAGAGCACGCATATGGGCATTCATAAAGGCTTTTCGTGCTTCAACCTCTTCTTTAAAAGCCGTAAACCATTTATACCACTGCGGATGCGCATAAATAATAAGTGCGATATAGTCGAGAATATTCCCCAACTCCCGCTCTGCATTTTCAAAACGTATTTTATCTTCCGCCTTGCGCGTTTTTGCATAGCTGCGATCAGCAACAGCCATATCAATCAGGCTAATAAGGACCAAATCAGCCTGTTCGCGCAATTCTGAACTTGTATTCAACTGTGCGACTTCTCGATCAACGGCATTTGAAAGCAACATAATAAAAACCGATGCCAAAAGAGCCATAACAAGAGAAACAACAATCGCACCCCACCGCCAGCGTGATATCGTTGCATCAGAAGAAGGCATTTGAGGCATCAAATTTGTTTTTGTTGTCATAGAATGTCCATTGGCGAACTTGAAAGTCGTCATTTTTCAGCACAAAGGAAGGCAACCTTATGGAACATAAAACCTAAAGCCCGTGAGAAAGTTTTATACAGGCTTTTCTTGTGTTCCTAAGGATACACGCCAAACTTCTGAATTCCCTCAGATACTGACTTTACTGTAATAGCTATAACGGGAATAAAAAAAACAAGGCTATCAATCATAATTATTATGCTTTTTTAGCCGTTAAATGAACACAATGTACTTCCAGCTGAGTAAGAATCAGGACCATAATCAGACTCACCATTGACTTTAAGAAGTTCTTGTAATCGATTACGCGCCCTGCTCACACGGCTTTTAATGGTTCCAACAGCACAACCACAAATAGCCGCAGCATCTTCATAAGAAAATCCCGATGCGCCAATGAGAATAATGGCTTCTCTTTGATCGGCAGAAAGCAAATTTAAGGCTTTTTTGAAATCTTGCAAATCAAGCGATCCATATTGAGCAGGATGAACAGCGACATTTTGAGTAAACACGCCATCGGTATCTTGAACTTCTCTTCCCTTTTTACGCATTTGACTATAAAATTCATTGCGCAAAATGGTAAAAAGCCAAGCTTTAAGATTAGTTCCCATCTCAAAACTATCTTGCTTAGCCCATGCCTTCATAACAGTATCTTGGACCAAATCTTCGGCTTTATCGTGCTTGCCACTTAAAGAAACAGCAAAAGCTCGTAAAGCCGGCAACACAGAAAGGAGTTCTTGTTTAAAGTTTTTCGCGCACTTTGACATAAAGGATTCAAACCTTTTCCACATTGTTTAAGCCAAATTGCTCTGCGCGCTCCAACTTCTCTAAAAGCTCAAGCAAACACCGTGGCAGTGCTTCTTCTTGAATTTCCATGTAAAATTGACGTAACTTCCGTGCTATTTCGCTATTGACCCCGAGAAGATCATCTCCAACTCTAAATTGTGTGGTGAGATTTTTTTCATCACGGTCGTTCATTTTTCATCCCCCTAATCCATATATTACTGGTAGCACCGCGAAGAATTTTTCGCCTTATGGTTGTAAATATAGCTGCCGGTAAAAAGTTCCATACAAATCAAGGAACTTTTTTATCGGTTGAGAATTTCAACCAACAAAATGCTTGAAAGGTCAAAGGAGTTATAAATTATGTCATTATCAACGCGCATTGCCCCGCATCTTCCCTATCTTCGGCGTTTTGCCCGCTCTGTCACCGGTAGCCAATCCTCTGGCGATGCCTATGTTTCAGCGATGTTGGAAGCACTCATTGCCGACATCTCCATTTTTCCCAAAGCCTCCACTGACCGAATTGGTACCTATTGGCTTTTTTGCCATCTTTTTGACCAAACCACACCAAACATCCCTGAACCCCTGCCCCAATTTGGTCTTGAACAAAAAACCAGTGCCAAATTATCCTATCTCACGCCCCGTGCACGCCAAGCATTTTTGCTCATTGCCGTTGAAGGGTTTCATGAACAAGACGCCAGCGAAATCATGAATCTGGATACGAAAGAATTTCGCAAGCTTCTCAACCAAGCATCCATTGATATTTCTCAACAAATTGCCACTGAAGTAATGATTATTGAAGATGAACCTCTTATTGCACTTGATATTGAGCAAATGGTAGAAAGCCTAGGTCATCATGTTGTAGGAATAGCGCGCACGCGTGATGAAGCTGTCATCATGTATCATAAGAAAAAACCACGGTTGATTTTGGCTGATATTCAATTAGCCGATAACAGTTCAGGGATTGATGCGGTCAACGAGATTTTGAAAAATGACCGTATACCGGTGATTTTCATCACAGCTTTTCCCGAAAGGCTTCTCACTGGCGAGCGTCCAGAACCAACTTTTTTAGTGACCAAACCTTTTAACCCTGATATGGTGAAAGCGCTTATTTCGCAAGCTTTATTTTTTCAAGAGAATGCTTCTAAAGCGGCTTAGAACAGGGTAACATCTTAAAATTATGATCGTTACGCCTCTTTCAAAGCCTCCCATGGATAGATCTCATATGAGTGCGCTCATGCAAGCGATTCGTGGTGCTGATATTTGCGTTCTCTATCAGGCAACAAATCTGGTTTATTTATGGGCTGAAAACTTGCCACACCATTTGCACAATAAATGGCGGGTTGGGTGTCGTGACAGCGACTTTTTTTCGCTTGACCTTGCAGACAATATGGAAACCATCAAACTGCAAGTTTTAGCCAGTGGCAAAATGCAAACTGTTGAAGCACGTTTTGAAGATACAAATAAACAAGAGATTTGGTACAAATTTTCTATTGATTGCCACCGCAATGATAACGAAGACATTATTGGTATTATCACCACCGGTGTCAATATTTCCGGCTTACGCCGCCGTGAACAAGTGCTTAAAATCCTTCTTCGCGAAGTCAGTCACCGTTCTAAAAACCTTCTAGCGATCATTCAAAGTATTGCCAGCCAAACCGCCCGCTATACTGAATCTCTTCAGGTTTTTTTACGAAAATTTCAAGGTCGTCTTCATTCTCTTTCTCATTCTCAAGATCTGATCACTGATTCCGATTGGCGCGGTGCTCAATTTCGCGAATTGGTACAAACGCAGGCTTTAGGTTATTTTATGAAAGAAACAGAACGTTTTTCACTTGAAGGCGTCGATCCTTATCTTTTTCCCAATGCCGCTTTGCATATCGGTTTGGCTTTTCATGAACTGATTGTCAATTCTCTTTCTTTTGGAGCCCTTTCCCAAGAAAAGGGGAGCATCTGTGTACGCTGTGAAATTGAAACAAAACTGAATGGCAAAACGCAACTTATCATCACTTGGCATGAAAATTTTGAATCCGGCATCCCTCCCACAAACAATAAAAAAGCCTGTTTTGGTAGTGCCGTTCTCGAAAAAATCGTTCCCATTTCCGTGAATGGTTCAGCTTCCCTCAAATTGACACAAGAAGGAATTGTCTATTGCCTCTCTGTTCCTGATACTTATTTTGATATTTTTTCTTAAAAGAGCATTTTAAACAATGAACAAGAGAAGTTTCCCCTTTTTTAGCAAAATGTCTCATCTGTTTATTAAGCACAAAGATATTTTCCAACCTCTTTAAACCAACCTCTATAGTCCCCCAATAGTTCCGCAAAACCTTAACGATGAGAACTGAAAGCCACATAAAATCCATTCCCGCTGTCAATCAACTTCCATCCCTCATATAACCGGCATATTTTAAAACAGAAACCAAAACGATAAAGAGCAAACCGTTTCAGCTTTTATATGCAAAATAAAAGCGAGCCTATTACCCATCTCTTTTTGTGTAATTTTCGCAATGCGTATATAATTTTATTTTGGCAGAATATGAAATTTCAAGGAGTAAAGCTAATATCCATCATCACTCTTCAGCTTTATGGGCTTAAAGCATCCACGACAACGACAATTAATTGATGAAAATTACATATTTTACGCTTTTATTTATCGCATTCTATAATGGAGATATTCTCTTCAAGTACAATAGGACATTCTAAAACAGAATACACTTATGTCTTTCATTCACGCACTTTTTTAATATTTCCCAGCGCATCCACGCTCATTTCAAAACAGTATCTGTAAATAAGATATAATAGCCCCCGTAAAGTGAACCATCAAAACCGCCCCTTGTTACGCCACGTCCTTCTTTACCTTCATACCCCTTTTCACTTCATAAAAGTAGTAGCTGAGCATCATCATACCATTTGTCTCTCATGTTACAACAGCCATTGACCTTTGAGAGCGTCCATAAGAGGCATTTTAGGCTTTTTTCAAATATTACTCACCGACATAGAGCCCCCACACACACCCTTTTATGACGTGCAAGCCAATGACTTTGATTAATTCACTATAGA
>NZ_JBHIOR010000008.1:8690-86712 GCF_042195605.1 Bartonella sp. AP88HLJMH
AAACCCATCTCAAAGGGGAAAACCCATCTCAAAGGGGAAAACCCATCTCAAAGGGGAAAACCCATCTCAAAGGGGAAAACCCATCTCAAAGGGGAACTAAAAAACTTTGAAAGCGTTTAACAGTGAAGAAGCCCCTAGGCTGACAAATTGGAGTCCGCTCTGTCAACCTGTCATTTGGAAAATAATTGATGAATCCCCTTGTTTTTATCCTCTTATTAGTTTCATGTACAGATGATTTTAATAGTTGCTATTCGAACAATACAATGGTTAAAATCTATCCCACGGCTCAAGCTTGTGAACAGGCCATGGTCCCGTCCACAAAAAAGTTTGCACTTTATGGACAACAAATTTTTGCCCAATGTATAAACGTACATGCAAATTTGCATCAACAAGAAGTAAGCTTGATCTGGTCTGTAACAAACCATGGAAATTTTCTTCTTAAAAGCCAAAACGTAAAGGACAAGCTGTCTACAGTCCACAAAGAAGATATTTTACCAACATCGCTTCCTCTTTTACATTCTTCTTCCACAAACCTCTTGCACAAAAAACTTTAAAAGCATAAACCCATCAGATCTCAAAAAAAATAATCAATGAAAGACATGATGGATAATAAGCGAATGCACCCTTCAAAAGACCATCACACAGAGCAAAATTCTCTGCCTCAAGATCTCCCTTTAGACCCTGCCGTAGAACGAGTGAGAAAAAAACTTATGGGTTTAATGATTATTTCCGTTTTAATAACGCTTTTCCTTATTCTAACCGTACTGTTTTTAATTGTTTATAAAGTGATAAAAACCGGATCAGCGCCAAAACAAACAGAGCTATCTTCCTCTCTCAGCAAAAACCCACACGTTATCCATCATACGCTCTCTCTACCGGAAAAAACACAGATTTTGTCGCAAAGCCTCTCAGAACACAATATTGTACTGAAAGTTTTAACCCCTGATGGACAAACAAAATTTATGATTTACAATTATCACACCGGTGCACTTGTCTCCATTCTTTCTGTTGAAACAACAAAAGAGAGAGCGAAGATAATGCCCCATTAAGAAAACTAACATCAATAAGCGCTGACATAGCATTCTGAAGGTTTAAACATTTTCTGCAAGCCGGCATTATCACACGCTTTACCAACTCGTGGATGTTGCCCACAATCCTTGGCGCTAGAGAGAGTTCATAAGAGCCATTTTTATTCCTTCTTATACAAATTTATCCACACGGGCTCTCCCCGTTTGCAACGTGCAAGCGAATGGTTTTTGTTGATCCAACATGGAACAAATTTGCAAATGAGAGAATTCTAGGGGTTTAGGAGCTCTCACCTAACATTCAAAACAATGAATTATTATTATAAATTAATGTGATAAGTCTTAAATATCCACCACTCGGCGACGGCGTGGTTTTTACTGTATCCCCTCACTTAAATCTTGGAAAAGAAGAAACCTTTCTGTCAACGCATTCCCATTTTAAGAAAATGACATCACTTGGGAAAAGCTAATAAACGTGCAAGAAATACCTCTTCTTGAGTGCAAAAATTCAACATATTAATTTATAGTGATGATTTATTTTGCATGTCAAACGAGAATCTCAAATACTGTAAGATTCTCCCTTTCAAATCTGTTCGTAAGAAACTGAATCAAAATCATTTCTTTACATATCCCAGCAAGAAAATGGATGAATAAAAATACCTCTTATGAATGATCCGGTATCAAAAGAAGAACTGTTGCAACATTGAAAATTAAAGCAATAACGCCCAGCTTACATCTTTTATTAAGCAAAGATAGCCGATGAATTTCACATAATAGAATTCATGAACACCAACGCGAAATGGGCATGAATACATTGAATAATATTAAATATAAGTGTGAATTAAATAAAACAACGACATTGCGTTCTTCATAAAAGAACTGCCTCTTAAAATACACGGATGCGGTTTTCTCTGTATTTCCTCACTTAAATCCCAGCAAAGAGGCAATCTTTTCTGTCAACACCCTTTGTTAAGTCTCAATACTGCCCGTGAAAATCCAAAGAAAGCGCAAGAGGCTTCTTGAGTATATACAATTTACTATCATGATACCAATAACATCACCACAAGCGCTTATACAGCACCTTTCAGGTTTAAACATTTCCCTCTGCTTCAAGATTGACCACTTGAGCGACGGCGTGGTTTTCTCTGTATCCGCTTACTTAAATCTCAGCAAAGAGGCAATCTTTTCTGTCAACAGCCTTCGTTAAGTCTCAATACAGCCCCGTGAAAACTCAAAGAAAGCGCAAGAATCTTCTTGAGCATATTATAATTTATTATCATGATACCAATAACATCACCACACAAGCGCGCTTACACAGCACCCTTCAAGGTTTAAATATTTTCCTCTGCTTCAAGATTGACCACTTGAGCGACGACGCATCTTTCCCTGTATCCCCTTACTTAAATCTCAGCAAAGAGGCAATCTTTTCTGTCAACAGCCTTCGTTAAGTTCCTGATACTGCCCGTGAAAATCTAAAGAAAGCGCAAGAATCTTCTTGAGCATATTATAATTTATTATCATGATACCAATAACATCACCACACAAGCGCGCTTACACAGCACCCTTCAAGGTTTAAATATTTTCCTCTGCCTCAAGATTGACCACTCGGCGACGGCGTGGTTTTCTCTGTATCCCCTCACCTAATCCAGGCAAGGAAGAATCCTCTTTTGTTGCTGTTTTTGTTGCTGTTGATGCATCTCCATTGCTAGAGCTTTCTGCTGTTGTAAGTGAAAGCTCAAGAGATGATTCATCTTGAGTCCGTACAGTACGTCGACGAGGAGAACGACGTATTTTTTTGACAGGTTCAACATTTTTCTCAGAGAGGCAGTGCTCTTGATCTGTTTTTTCATCCGATAGAGCCTCTAAAGCGTTTTCACGCGCATCCCCATTTTGCGCTTTATCATATTGGCCATTGCCATTTTTTTGCGACGACATTTGTAATACATCTGTATCACCCTCGACAGCATCCTTTTTTTCACCATCAAGATTTATTTCACCGCATTCTTGCCCATTGTTTTCATCACGATTTTCGTTTTCATCACCACGATTTTCATCACGCCGAACCGATTGAGACATTTGCCCAGCTGCTGCTAAAATAATACGCAAATAGTGCTCGGCATGTTGTAAATAATTTTCCGACATAACACGATCACCTGCACCTTGTGCATCACGCGCAAGGCTTATGTATTTATCGGCAATTTGCTGAGCATTCCCGCGAATTTTAACATCCGGACCGCTACTTTCATAATTGCGAGACAACGGATTAGGACCGCGACGATTATTATTGTTATTACCATTATTGTTATTATTGCGACCGCGTACCCGTCTATTTTGTTGTGGCCTCATCTTTATCCCTTTTTGGAGTGTTTGTCTTATGTGTGTCTTAATTGACGCTTCCTCATTACATTATCTTTTGATAATGCTGATCATGTTTAACATACGATTATCAAGCTATCCGCGTTTATTTCACTCAAACGAACCCTACTGATATTGATAAAAGCATATATTTTCTTGAAAATCACAAAACAGCAGGGAAATCGTAAATCAAAAATTCCCTTTTTCTCTGTCAAACAGCAGAAACCTAATGATGTTCACGTAAAATGCCAAGTGTTTTTTTTAAAATAAACCATATTTCACTAAAAAAAAATAATTATCTTGTGGAAAACAAAAAGGAAAACACACATATAACACACCTGACAAAGAAAAAATTCCTGCCAGAGAATAGTAGAAGCTTCCTTTTTTGCTCTAAAACCACCGCTCCTAAAAACGCCGATATTCTCTACCCCCTCGTGCATTTAACTCACAAGCACTTCCATCCCAACGAGTCACTGCGCGAACCTCTTTATTTTATAAATATAGCCTCTCTTCATCGCTAAAGCAACCCCTTGCGAGCGATAATCCACGATCGCCTCACAAAACCTCTTAACTTTTATAGATAGATTAACACGAAGTATTATTCAAGCCCTATAATCACCAAGAGATCAATCTTCTTTCCCAAAAAAGTCAATGATACTATCAATTTTTATTTTAACCCATAGAGTTTTTAAGTTAATCACAGTTTTTATTTATAACAAATTGAGCTTAAAAACAAAATATTTAAATACAAAAAAATATCAAATTATGAAAAAAACGACCAATATGTCACACTTTTTTAAAAATCAGCTTCTTCTCAAAAAAATACCCTCCTCAAAGCCTATCAATAAGAATGGCCTAAAGTATTTCCTTACTTATCTTTTCTGATAAAGAAAACTAGAATTATAAAACAAGCACATTTTTAAACCCAGCACAGCGCTTTACGCATGAAGAAGCCGTAAATGTTTATAAAAGGAATGTTTTTTTACTCATTTTTGTCATGTCTATTGACTTACACCCTCAAAGAATGAAGGTTCTCAAATCACACTGGTCTGTTAACAATGAAAATACTTATAAAATTCATACACTAAATTGATTTATAATGATAATTCATATTTTTTGTGTTGAATAAGAAAATTAATACCGTAGGATTTTTCATCCTCAATCTGTTTGCTGTTGAATCAATCTCTTTTTCTTGCATGTTACATGTGGGAAAACCTGCGTGGAGTAAAAACGATAAAAAGACTAAAAGTGCCTCTTATGAACCGTCTCTAAGGCTAAAGGGTTGTCGAGAGCACCATTGGGAGCGAGCAAAGTGTGAGATAGTACCGGCTTATTCTTTGTTTAAACCATAAAGATGAACTTGCTTTATAAATTTTATACATTTCATGATGGTTTACCATTATACCATTCACCAAAACCATCACGAAATGGATTTCCCACACTTGTTATTTCCCTTAAAAAAGCGCAACAAATCCTCCTGAAACTCCACCACGCCCCCTTAAACATTTCAAGGAGGCCATCCATACCTTATGTCGCCACACCTTAAATAAGAAGTTCGATATAACAAGATAAATAAATCAAGCTGCTATTGGTCATGAGGCAGATAGTCATTTAAGAGGCTTTTATCTTTTTATCAAAATTCGCATCCTTTTAACTTTCCATATAAAAACTTAAAAGTAATTGCGCCTTTTGCCTGTTTTATTTTCTCTTTCATTCAGAAAACAGTCTCGTAAGAGAAAATAATTTCCATCCCCAGGACGGACCCTCGTCAAACATTGTTTTTTAGCACTATCAGAAAGCTTATCCCACATTTCACGAATAGCAAAATAGGCCTCACTTTCCAAATTAAGACAATGCTGATAAACCTCTCTTTTCATATCGGGCATAACGGAGGCAGAAATTTCCTTGCAATATACGCGTAGATCAAAAACAGGAATAACCAATTCAACGGGTGCTTGTTGTGTTACTTTTTTATGAGAAGAAAAATAACTAACCACCTTTGCAACAACAAAACACAAAAACACTATACAAAAAAGTATTATGCAAACAAAAGCAATCTTGCGATATAATCTTTTGAAATAAGCCTTTTGTCTTGCTCGGATTCTTTTTTCCATAAAGATTATACCCTTTAATATCCCAAGAGAAGCTTTTACAGCAAAAAATGATAGAAGTATCTGTGTACACAATACAGGTTATAGCCGCAAACGATCAAGACTCTTATGTCAAAAGACTCTCTTTTTTACCGTATAATTCTTATCGTATATAATTCTTATGAAACACTTTTCTCATGCCCTTTATGAAAAAATAGGGCTGATGATTTTCTCTCACCACTTTTAAAGACGAAGATTCTTCATCCATGCGGATCTATAAACAATTCGTCTTTGTTAAAACACATCACATTGATTTACAAAGAGTATTTATTGTTTTGCACGTTGAATGAGAAACCCGAACACCATAGGATTCTCTCATTCCAAACCTGTTTATGTTAAATCAACCAAAACCATGTCGCTTACAAGTTACAAGCGGAACTGGCATGTGGATTAAAAACTGTATAAGAAAGGCATATGCCTCTTATGAATCGTCTTAAGTGTCAAAGACCGTAGCAAAATTGCGAGCGAGCAAATACACTGATAGTACCCGGCTTGCCTCTACATAAGCGTAAAGATGGGAGTGCTCAATGGATTTACCGTTATTCACCACACAAACACTTCATATATAAAATCTTATACGCCTTCTATTACCGCCCCCTCAAAAAGCAGTCGCTAAAACAAGATAAGAGATTATAGATGTAAAACTCCTAACAAAAAAGAATGGACTTTCTAATCGAGATCAACAAACACTGTTAAAGACACATTTGCATTTTTGATCATGCTGGCATGTATGATAATGGCCCTTCAAATGCGCCACCATTTTATGCTTCACCTCATATCATTCTCCGTCAAACAATCACAAAGATTCTTTAACTATTCAACGCCCCCCAACCAAAGCAAAGAAACCAAACCCAGACGCCTGCATTTTTATTTGAATCTTCCCTATTGGGATAAAACACACAAGAATTTAAAGATTTCACTGCAAAATGAAATCACAAAATACAATAATGAGAAAAATATCCAAAGCCATCTCAATAACAAATATATAGCGCCCCTGTTATTAGAAAGTAAAAAAGCCGCACCATTTAAAGGCGCGGCTTATGAATAGAGATATAACTAAATAAAATACAAAAGAAATCAATAATAAATACTTATACACAAAACGTATAGTATTGCAAGCTTTTTAATTATATTTATAAAAATATCCAAAAAGAGTATAAATAATGATACATTCGTATTGAGGAGAACTGTTTATAACAATACACTTTCTAAAATAAAAACGTATCCAATAAATCAAAATACTTTGTAGCTTTATCTCAATATAATCCATGAAAAAACACACATGATTTAAGTCCATAATTATAATAAGACCCGTTCTTTTACGCTTGTAAAAGCTGGTTTTTCTTAACTTACATTCACCACTTCAAAAGATGAAGATTCTTCACCCAATCTGATTTATCAACAGCCCAGATTGCAGTGGGGTCCATTTGGCTTTTTCGTATGTGATTGATTTAAACTTAAAGCTCAACAAATAAGCCTGCCTTAAATATTTGCCACGCCCTTTAAAAAACACTTTTTGTATCATGGAAGCTCTTACAAAGAGACTTGCCTTATATCATCACACCTGAAAGGACAGTCTTTACAGCATAAACAGGATAAGACAAATCAACAACCGCTTGTACAATCTTGTCTGATAAGAAAACAAGTGAAACGTTAGCCTTCAAGCCTGCTCCAACAGTACAGCATTTCTCTTCTTTATAAGAAAAGACACAACGATACGCATGATTTTTTTATAGGCATTTTTCTGCTTTTGTCCTTTTGGCAATTAACATTTTCTTTTTATGGGATTTTTAACAAATTAAAATTGCGAGGAACTGCACTTTTTCTCTTTTAAAAAAGCGTAAAAATGGCAATTTTTTATAGAGTTAAAATCATCAAACGCTCTATCCAAAAGCTTTTTAAAATGATTGCACGATTTTTTATCTTTTTAAAGCTTCTTTTGCCATGCGTTTCTATTTGGGCATGGCTCCTTGCTCTGTAGGCTTTAAAAACTTACCCTTAGATTTCAATATGCGCCCTACTCTCCCCAACAACGCATGATCAACTTATCCAGCAACAACGCTTCTCTATCAATTTTTACCATTTTTTAACATCTCAAACAGAGTGCAATTCCAGGCTCCACCGAAGATATAAATTAGGTTTATCTGATCTATAGCTTCACCCCATACATATTGTTATGATCACTCTATTCTATTTTTCCTTATCTAACAAAGAAGAAATCTCTCTAGAATGCTCAACACTGATGTTTTGAGTAACACTACTGTGTATTTCTAGCGGTTTATGTGCTGTAAATTTTGAAATAAAAGAGCTGTAGTCTATTTTTGGCGCCTCGTATATTGGAGAAAAAAATATGTCTCCAGCGGACGATGATTCTGTTTTAATTTCTGGTGCGCTCACAAAACTGTTTGGTGTCGTTATTCCACCACTCACAACACTATTAATACTGTCTTGCTTCTCTTCTTTCTCATTTTTTTTCTGTTCGACATTGGTAAGATCTAGAGCATTTAATTTTTTTTCTAAAGCATCCATGCGCTTTGCAATTTTTGTAATATCTTCATATGCTTTCTTCAACAATGCGTTTAAAGGAGCATGTCCCATTCTTCCGCTAGCATAAAGAACCACACGAATACATTCCGGATCATCAATATCAGCAATAGAAAATGGAAAAAGTGCCATTATATCCCCCTTTTTGATAAGCTAAACGCGTATTAAGGCATTTGCATCTCTTTTTTCGTTGTACGGCTCTTGCATTTCTCAGAAAACCTCAGAAAACCATATGAAAAGCTTTTGAAAAAAAATTCCTCATCGAAAATTTTTACAAGGTATTTTTTTAGATTATACTCTGTTTTCCACCTAAAATGATGATTTTACCACCTAAAACCAAAGAGAAATGCATGTCACCTTGCATGCTGTATCAACCTTTCCCAAAAGGACAAAGCCCACACCGGTCTTTAAATAATGGCAATCAATAAACAATGGTTTGTAAACAATCTGGCTTCTTATCTAACAGATTTGACTTGGCTTCCCCCTTCAAACGCATCCTTGTAATGTATCCCCTGTCCAGAGTTACTCTACAAAAAAATGCTGCGTTAGGAATACGCACAGACGAAAAACACCCCATGCATAAAATTTTAACCGCATCTCAAACAATGGTATTTTACAACACAACGGGATAAACTATTGTCTTATAGATTTTCTCGTATCACTCTCATCCTGTTTCAAGAAGTTGCCTGATAAGCACAAAATGCCATCTCAGAGGGTTCAATGCCTCACCATGTACTACAACGCATCGCCAACCTGCTGCTCTTGCCAACAGTGCACCCATTTTGAAAACAAAGAGGGGCTTTTTTCCTACACGCTTTGCCAAAAAAGGGAGCGCTCCATTTTGCTTTTTCTCGCTTTAAATAAACATATCCGTTAACCTCTTTCCACCACCCTCAAAGGACAAAGGTTTTAGCCCCACATCGGTTTGTAAACAATCCAACTCCTCTGAAGGGGCTCCATATCTGCTCATTATTTATATGATTCACTTGCATAATACTTAACCAAGAAAATCCTCACCATAACATTTGCTAATGTATTAAATACTTTAAGCTATCTTACTGATATCACCACCTTCAATAATAGTGTTTTAATGACGGTATTTTACGCTATAATAGGATAAAATTATCTAGGGGCTTTTTGTCATCGCACAGCAGCGCTTTAACCCCAGCACTTGAAATAATGGATCACGATATCACAAAAGAGAGGCATTTGAGCTAAAATATTGATTCATCAGCAAAAAACGCCATGAATAAAGAAAGTTTTTTTGTTCTCCCCCTACCTTCAATAATCACCGTCTTGATCCTCTAAAGAACAATAGGCAAACTTACCTTTAGACATCCAACAAAGGCAGCACAAAAAATAAAGAGAGTTGAGTTTTTTCTAAAGCGCCTCAAAACTTTCTACACAATATATTCTATAAGACTTTATATTCAATAAGACTTTTTTTCATAACAAACATTTTAGCATTTTTATCTTTCTCTCACACAGCTTTCATTCTCAGGCTTTGACAGCATAAACCACCGCCATATTGACGGGGCGTGTTTCATCCCCCCCTGTTTTTTGCAACAAGACCTTATGTTCATGCTCTCCCGCAGCCTTCGTTAACCGATCTTTATTGTAGACTTGAGCCAGATGTCTATAATATTCACCGTGATTCATATCCCAAACTACTTCGTCAATCATTGGATAACTATGCTGGTGGTTACCTGTTGAATCTGTTTTTCCCTCATGGGTATGGGATTGAAAAGACTCTTCTTGTCGGCTTCCCAAGCGACGTCCTTTATCAATTTCTTTTCCACTATCGAGCCCCCGTAAAAACATTCCACGCAAATCGGGAACATTGAATGTTGTTCTCCCGTCTCCTTTTCCCCATGTTTCTCCCAGAACAGCAAAGAGATTAGCATAGTTCCTTCGCGAATATTCTTTACCATTACACAGTAACCATCCAGAGGGTATTTTTTCTGTAGCAAAAGTCCCGATAAATCCAGAAGAAAAAGTTTCAGGCAAAGGAGGAAAGGGCGGAATTTCAGGAAGTTTTATAGTAGGATTGGTTAAAAACCAGCCATCAGCATTTTTTCCGGCAATATCACGCGTATAGACGATCTCATAAAGCCCCCCTTTTTGAATTTCCCCGCCCTTTAAAGGCACAATACCCTCTGGCGTTGCCATATAAGTTGGTCTTGGCGGCAATTGATTTAAAGAAATATTTGTTATTCCTCTGTTGACGCCTTGTGCTTTAAAGCGCACAACAATGCCATCCATATAAGTCTCAAAAAAAGACTTTGTTGCCAAACGAAGTGACGTTCTCTCATTTTTCACATCGACAGTAAACTGTGTTTCAATCCCGCCCCCATTATCCAACAAATATTCTTTGATGCGTTGCATCATAGCGCGAGCACTATCATTGACTGTGCTTGGCGGTTGCCCTTCTGCCCAGTTTATATTCTCGTCGACATAAGCATTTTCTGATGCAACAATTGACCAATCATAAATCGAGCTCATAGAAGATACTCTTTTTTCAAAAAGGGAAAACGAGCAAAAAATGAAGAAAAGAAAGCCGCAATTTTATTTTTAGATGCCGGCATTTTCTCCATTTTCATTTTTTCCATTTTCAGGCCTATTTTGTCATAATCAACATGCAATAACTTTGTTTTCGCATTGACATAAACAGCTTCAGGGTTCACACGCAACACGTCTTGCGCCATAACGCCCTGATAACGTTGTGGATTTCCCTTATAATTAAAGGTATAAAGTGGATATCCCTTTTTCTGCCCCACAGGGATAATATTTTCTTTTGCTCTCACATCACAAAGCCCTAAAATTCCTCCGACCAATCCAAGCACTTGCTGCGCATCACGCAATGGATCTTTTGTCACAGAAGGCATTGTCGTGGATTTTCCTGAAGTCGTTCCGTAATTTCCAGCAGCCTGTGTTCCTACCTGTAACAAACTTTGCAATCGGTTCCAATCTTGATTATCTTTTTCTGACCATTTTTGGCGTTCAGCATCTAAGACATTTTGGCGGTTTATATCTTGAATCATGCCCCCTTTCAAAGCATTGCTTTGCACGTTACTCTGTCCTTGATAATAGCTATTTGCCGCATTAACTTGATCATTCTGAGAGCGATCAATCATCTGGTTTGCATTCATCATATTGTTAATATCTTGATTATATTGCTGTGCTGCAGCATTTGTTGCCAAGGCGCCTAACTCATCGGCCAGCACACCAGTATGAGCCCCAGAACCATAACGTCCTGCTCCCGACATCGATTGATTAATTGCATCGGACGTTTTATTCAGAGCATTTTGCAATGCAGTATTAAATTTACTATTGCTTCCAATCCAGCTTCCCTTAGCCATACCGGAAAGATTTGTAGCGCTGTTGGTTGGTGCACTCAACCATTGCGTTACCGTTGGATTGTTATAGAGCCCTGCTGCTTGTTGTAAACCGGTCAGCGCATTTTTTGTCATATTGCTAAGACCAGCGACTCTGTCTCCCTGATAAACGTTTCCGCCAATTCCTCTATTATAAAGTCCAAGTGCATCAGCACTGGCTTGTTTAAGAATATCAGCCGCCCAAGCAGGTGGAGCATTTGTTTGTGTTGTTGTCTGCACTTGAGGTGTGGTTTTTCTACTCATGGGTTCAGAACCTTTCTATATTGAATAAGATTACGAGAATATCCGTGATGAGCGAGCTTTTTCGCCCATCCAGTTCTTCCAAACATGTGCATTTCTTCAGCATTAATTGTTCGCGCCCATTTTTCGACTTCATCAATCAACTTGACCAATTTCAGCCCTCCCTCTCCAGCAAGATCAGAGAGAACGACGCATTTTTTTCCCGTATGGGTTATTTCAACTTTGGTAATTGCAAAAGCACTAAATTGGATTTTATTTTTTAAGACCAGCCACAATTGTGCTTGTCCTGTAGCGATTTCTTCAGCAATTTTTTCCAGACAAACATCATCCGGAAAGCGCTGAACATATTTTTTCAATGCAGCATTGAGAGCCTCTTGATAGGGAGCTATTTTTTCCCATGGCCACTGCTCTGTCAGATGAGCAGAATATAAATCTTGACTCTCTTGCATCATAATTTTAGCTCTTTTAGCTTTGTCATTTCCCTCATTTGAGCAATACGCATCCCCATGCATACTTCACGCATTCCATGCCCCCCGCACAATAAAAGAAAAAAAGCCCCATCATCCCTTTGTCACAACAAAGAGGGAACTTTTTTCTTTATAAAAATAAACTATGGTGCAGCCTATTTTCCTTTATCGCAGAAAAGCATGAAACATAACGCACCACCTTGTTCTTCATATTATAAAGACACAGCTTATCGCATTGTGCCTTTGTTTATAAAGGCTTGGGAAGTCTATGGGGCATTTGTTCTTTAATAATAGAGGTTTGAGCCTATCGCATGGTATTACAAAAGGGCATGCCTATCGCATGCCGGCCCGCGTCAATTCCACATCAAATCCAGTGACATGAGTCCAATTCACCCCTTCAGGAATACGCAATTTAAAGCGATAAAACCGTGCCCTTGCACGACAATGAATTTGTCCAGTATTATAAGAGGGCTGTTTTTCTGGCAACCAAACAGTTTCCTCTTCAAGAGATTGTCGAAAGCGCATTCCCACAGACAAATAAAACTTTCCACTATTGACTTGAGGCATAATATTTTTCACCCGTGTTATCCTGCCATTTGTCTGCCCCATTTCTTGTGATGTCACGACACAAGCCATAGGACACCCAGAAAACGAACCCAGTCTCCCCTGTTGATCAAATGCCCCCAGAATAGGCGATTCATTTTTCCAAGCTTTACTATCAAGAGAAAAGGACAAGTCATCAATATTCTTAGTCACAAAATCAAGACCTTCTAGGGTTGTTCCGGCTAAGAAAATAGGCAATATCATTTTGATATCGACGAGAGCTTTTGTCCATTTTTGCAATCCCCAATCATAAATGAGCAAGATACGTTTATGAAGATTCTCATCAGAATCAACCATCCAATAAACACGATTATACACCCCATCGATAGCAGCAGATAGAGTGTACAGATTATCCTTCCTTGATTTTGCGGTCATCGTTCGATCGACTTTTTCGAACCCAATGGGTATAATCTGTCCCTCATTTGTTATTTGATAAAACCCGCCCTCATCGGCAAAGAATGCTAAATCGCCTCTACAAACAATTGATTCAGCATTTTTTGCGCCTCGTTTATCGTGGATTTTTTGGAAACTAAAAATAATCTTAGAGCCAGGGATAAAAGAACCGGCATAGATTGCAGAACGCATAAAGATAATTGGATTTGTTGTCTCCGTTGCCCCTTGGACGAATCCGCCATCAGGAAAATCTTGATAATCACAACTTTTTTTCCCCACGGTCCAAAATTCAGCATCATTTAATCCAGACCAATGAACCCTTCTTGGATACTCGGTTAATTTCATCAAACAAACGAAATCTCCCCAGATTCGAACAATCCCTGCCTGTGGTGGATTTCCTCCTAAATTTCTAAATGTTTTATCATGGTTAATATCAATCACTTGTGGTTTATCATTGGCATTCACCGCAATGATCAAATCACCAAACAAAGCAAAAGACCACGGAGCATCAACATTAGCCAGATAAGGTTTTCCTTTTTGGCTAATATCTTTCCAGTTCATTGTTGTATTATCAAGCAAGAAGATTTTTTCTCTTGTCCCGACAATAATAGAAACCCCATTTTTTGTTTTAACCGCAAGAGCGCCTAAGATTGGCTCCGGACAAGGCTCTGATAAAGGTTCAAAACTTGGCATAGGGATATAGGAGCCATCAGCCGGGAGCACATTAACAAGTTCATCGGTAAAAATTCCATTGATATCCGCCACATCGGGTCGATAATCAGCGATTGGGAAAAAAGCCATCAAGACCCCCATAAAATCTTTGAAGAGCCCAGTGCCATTCAAAACACCAAGGCTTATTGATAAAAAACCACAAAAGCCCTTAAAACTCTAAAGGCATAAAATTCAACAAAATAAACAACCTAAAGTTGTTTAACGCACCAAAAAAAAACGATACCATAAATAATGGCCACCCCAACGCCATCCACCAGCGCCAAACCAAAATCAACTGCCCGCAAATCACCCCCCACAATGACGGGGGAAAGAGCCATCAAAAGCCCCCCATAAAACCTTTGAAAAGCTCAGTGCCATTCAAAACACCAAGGCTTATGGATAAAAAACCACAAAAGCCCTTAAAACTCTAAAGGCATAAAATTCAACAAAATAAACAACCTTAGGTTGTTTAACGCACCAAAAAAAAACGATACCATAAATAATGGCCACCCCAACGCCATCCACCAGCCCTTCACCATCAACACCCAACGCGTGTATCCAGCCATAAGTGACAAACCAGCCACCAGTGCCAAACCAACCTTCAACGCCAGCCATAAACGATTTGGAAAAAAGTCTTTTAAAAACGCATTGGGCGGATCTTTGAAGAACCTTTTCGGCGCGATGTTTCAATGCGCAAAGCTTGAAGCTGTTCTTGAAAATCTCTGAAAGAAACGGCGGCATATTCAGGATCTTTAAGAATATTTTTATAAAGTTCATATTTTGCTCGTGCTTTAATAAGATCAAAAGCATAAATCAACCAAGGGTTATCATCCTCTTTCAGCTGTTCATCGGCAAAATGAACAGGAGCATAAGAAAGCTGTACAGCTTCCACATGTTCTGGTGTTGGAAAGAGTCCTATTTTTTGATCAAGGTAGGTATAAAAGAATGGCGTTCCTAGCGCAGGATGCATACCATATTGTTGATGCAACACTTCCAAGGGCTTAAAGAACAACTTTGTTGGTGTTGCACTCTTTGTTACTAAAAAGACGCCCTCCAAACTCTTTTCTGCTTCAATAAAAACCCCTTCTTCTTGCCCATACCATGTTTTACCACTTTGTGTTTTAAACGTCCTTTCTCTTTTTTCATTAAAGAAAAAGGGTTCGCGTTCACACAAACGCAAAGCCGTAAAAATTGAATCTTGAATTTGCAGGGAATATTCCGCTGTTGTATCGTCAATTTCATCTTGAATAAGCGCGACCATATAAGCAAAAGTTTTAGAATGGTCTGAATGTGTAAGGTTTAGATTTTGGGGATCAGAGGATAAAGTGGTCATAAGCCTGTCCTTGTTTCTGGAAGCATTTTAAATTTTTCCCCCAACAGATCCCTCTTGTTGGGGGAAGAGAGCAAAAATTTGCTTTAAGCGGGTGCTCCATAAGTTGGAATGACAATAGTGCCAAAATCCTGAGCCCCTTGCGTACTGCCTGGCAAGGTAAAGCAAGTTTTTTTCATACCAATAATGGTTTTTGCCGCAACCCCGAATTCTCTTTCATAGTCGAAGAGTTCTTCCACCAATTTATAGCGTGTCGCCCCTCGATCTTTACCAAAAGCAATCACAGCACTCTGTGCACCAAGCAGAACAGCCCGCCGCACATTTGGTACAGCTTTGTTAGCGGTTCCAGCTTCGACCCCTTCGGTAATATGTTCAGCTTCGCGCAAAACCACACCATTATACATGCCCAAAGACCCATCATAGAGCGGATTTTTGATACGACTTCCACTATAGATTGCCTTAGTAATGTCGAGCCATTGCCCCGCATCAGTATTGGTTCGCAATTGTGTCACTTGGGTTGGATGTAGATAAAGCACATAGACATTTTCGCCATCAATCCGCACAGGTCTAATTTTAGGATTTGCCAATTTAGCCCGTTCAACTGCTTTATCAATCAAGCTGAGATCAAAAACATCGTCTTCTTTTAAGTCCTCATCTTTTGCTTTATCATTAGGACGTACCACACGTTTATTGGTTGGTGCCGTTGGCGCATTAAACCCATAATGAACTGGTTTAAGGGTAATCGTGCGTCCTTCAAAGTTAATTGTTTTTGCGGTATACCCGCAAACTTGAATGAAGAACATCATACTCAGACGATCTGCATACCAATCAACCAAACCATTTTTTGCCTCGGTGCGCAAATCATGGAGAATTCGTTGTTGATCAATCGTTCCCTCATTTTTGACACGCACAGCATGAACGAGTTCATTAATTGCCAAGCGATCATTGAGAAACTGTAAAGCTTCTTCATTGCCTTCCAATGTCTGCCCTTCGCTCACCCCATCGCCTAGCAACTGCACACGCAAATTAAAGCTAATAGCATCCCCACTTGCTTTCGTGGTTTCATCTTTTAATTGTACGATACTGTTTGAATCATTTCCAATCAACGGTGCAATTGGAAGTGCTTTTGAGACTTCTTGGTTTAGTAATTTAGACCATGTGCGCACTGCCATTGGGTCATTAAGTCCGATATAAGTTACAGTCATTTTGTCCTCTAAAAGTTTTATTGACATAAAAAACCCGGCAAAGCGCCGGTTGTTAAAACACCACATTTCATTTCAAATGGTGAATAGGTTGTTTGTGAGTTTTATCTAATTTCTGTTAGCGTCTGCCTCCCCCTTATAAGAGCTCTCCTCTCCACATCCGTGTTTAAGAAATCCCCTAGCATTCTCCTGCGCCAAAAGCCTCTTAACATTCCCGCAAAAAACACTCCCCCGCATTCTCCTGCGCTAAAAGCCTCTTAACGTTCCCGCAAAAAACACTCCCGCATTCTCCTGCGCTAAAAGCCTCTTAACGTTCCCGCAAAAAACACCCCCCGCATTCTCCTGCACCAAAAGCCTCTTAACATTCCCCGCAAAAAACACTCCCGCATTCTTCTGCGCCAAAAGCCTCTTAACATTCCCGCAAAAAACACCTGCCACATTCTTGTTTTTAAAATTCTCTTCCCCCCATTAAACGATTAAAAGCGGCTTTATTTTTAGGATCAGCAACCCAAGCGCTAAACTCTGCTTCTGACATTTTATCAAGCATATCCAAAGAAATCGGCCCATTTGGCGTTAAACCGTTATAAGCAGCAAGAGTACGTGCAGAATTGTGTCTTTCCTGTAAATTTTCACCCATGTTATTGGGAACATTTGTGTAGCCAATTTTTTGTGCAATAGAGTAAATCACTTCAGCCGGATTTTGATTTTTTTGCGCACAATCGCGCAAGATCTGCTTCAACTCATCACCAATCAACGCATCAATATTTTTGGGATCGGCCATCTCAGGATAGAGCGAAGCACAAGCTGCCAACTGTTTAGCCCTCGTTTCATAAATAAAATCAGCTGCTTGATCAAAATCATCATGCTTTTGTTTAACACTAGCAACAGACTGCTGAAAAAACGCATGTAACTGTTCTGCTTCCAAACCAAGAGAAGGCTGTTGTTTTTCATGTAAAAGCCCTTTTTTTTGGAGTGTTTTTCCCAACCATTGCATATAGCCCATAAAGTCTTTTTGTGGATCTGGTGGAGCATCTTCTCCCCCTTGAACCTCTTTTCCAGCCTTTTGCGAAGAGTCCTGTTGTTGATGCATTTGCCCTTGAAAATTATCTTCAAGAGTTTTTTCTTCTCTTCCAATTTCACCATTTTCTCTCTCTTGTGTTGAGACCAGAAAATCTTGTTTCAATTGGTTTTGTTCTGCCGGCGTTAAGTGTTCTTGATCCATGACATTAGCCTTCTCTTTTTTTAAACAATAAAATCAAATTTTTCAGATAAAACAGCTCCATAAGCATTTATCCCCTCAATGCTCTCTCATCATTTAGCACCAGCATTCCCCCAATGCTCTCCACCCCACATGACGGCAAGACTCCCTCTCCACCCTACTTTTCCCAACAGTCCTGCCCTACAAAACAGTTCTTTTAAGAAAAGGGAGCCCATGCACTACGAAAATCGATAAGCAATTTATGATATATGGCGTTTATCAGAAGTCACGCATGACAAAGCACCCTATTGTTGAGCCTTTGCTGTCTGCAACATCTGCATTATCTGCTCTGTCCCCACATTATCCCCCATCTGCGCTGAGGCATTTTGCTCTTCTTGAAAAGAGTTTTGCGCCTTTATCGCAATTTTATGAATAAGTGAAGCCGGTAAAGGCGAATAGCGTAAGAGATCGAGCATAATCTCAGGCGTTGTAAAATTTTGCATCAAAGGCAGCAATTGCATGATCAGTGCAAAAGTACGCTCTTTTTCATTAAGACTTGTTGGTGCATCATCCACGACAATATCATATTCCAAACTTGTCACCATTTCGCGTGTCAGCGGCACATACTGGGCATTTTCATCACCAGCAATACGCACCAACCGCCCATCGGACAGATAATTTTGAATAAGATAGAGAATAATTTTTCCCTGTCGTTGCCGATATCGACGCAACCCATCAAAAAAGGAAGCCAAAAGATTAAGTGACGATTGTCGCCGTTGTTGTTCAAGAATGCCAGGCTGATTGACAGCTCGCGTTCCAATAAATTCAGAAGACAACCCCGTCACCTGTTCGAGAGCACTCTTTGCTTCATTAAACAATTGGAAAAACCCTTGCGGAAATTGTGCCATGGGTTTAGGCTGGATTCTTCCCCCAGACACAGCACCACTTTTCAACCAAGTAATACTATCGGCTCTAGCCCAACTCTCGAGGGCTTGTCGATCATCATCAAAAGCATCGCGTTCTGCCATAATGCCGCCTTTTGATTGGCTATTGAGCAAATGCATTACTTGACTAAAATATTTGTTTGCCCACCGTTGCGGATCTTTTGTAGGGCGCACAATTCCGTAAAACTGTCGGCTTAACTTATCAAAAGTACCGGTAATACACTCCCATCCCAATTGATTGGGTGGAACCAAAGGCTTATCAGGCGCTTCAAGCAGCTTTCTACCTAAAAATGCCCGTTTGACAATTTTTCTGTTCAACCTTGTTGCCTGGACATGAGGAAAGGTTTTGCTTAAATTTTGGAAATCCTGCTCTGAATAATCGACAAACTTTCCACTTAGAGGCTCGAGAACTTTATAAACCACCTCGCGTTCAAACCAGCGACATTCTACCAATGTCACCATTTTAGGACGTTGATAGCCGCTCCCCTCTTCTCCTTGATACCCCCTCTCGGACTGATAACTTTGTGTCATCCCATCGCTGGTTGAATGTAAAAAACTCTGATGTTTAACCCAATCAGCATTAAGGTCACTCCAATGAACATTGGGAAACATTTCCTGCGCCACAGCAAGGGGTTTTTCATCAATATACCATAAGCGTTGAGCATCAATAAGATTAGACTTGACAGCACTTGCATCCCACACCATTTTCATAGGATCCAGCCGCGCAATGATTGGTTTTCCTTGGGGATCTTGTTCATAATCAAGGCGTGTATCTGTCCAGCCCATACCGCAAATAATTGCATCTTGAAAAGCATCGGAATCTTCGTATTCGCCGTCGGCTTCATCGCGAAACCATTCGGCTGCTCCTGTCAAAATCTGGTTTGCAAAGGCAGCTCCTTCTTGTCGTGGAATAAATTGCACTTGCCTTTTATTATTGCGCTCAGCCCCAATCACGGCATTAATTAAAGGCGCAATACGGTTAAAAGTCATCACGGGTCTGTTTTGTTCGTGCAAGACAGCCAAGTCTTGCTCATTCCATTGCCGCCCATTATAAAAATCGTAATCTTCCTGGGCATTTTTTCGCCATTTTTCGACATGATCAATATCATCCTGATACCAACCCACGAGTTTTTTAAAGAGAGCTTGATTTTCAAGCGTTTCGATTTGATTAAAAGAAGAATCTGTAGAACTATTCATTAAAAAGCCATCCATGAAGTTTGAGAATGGTGAAACGAGCGATAAGGTTTTTTTCGCGCTTTAGCATTTGGTTGTTCATAAGCCACACACATCAGTCCAAAGGCATCGGCGCCATGGCTAGCCCAATCATGTTCAGCTCCTAGTCCGATATTGCGCTGTTCGTCGCGCTTTTCATGATACCAAGCAAGCGCTTTTCTGCCCGCACATGTCGTTTCACGATTAAACCATAGTGCAGGAAACAACCGCCGTACGGCTTCGATACGCATTTTCACAGCGCCTGTTCCTTGGTTAGGAATTATTTTGGTTTGAAAACCGGCTTGTTGAAGGGCACTTTCAAAACTCACATTATAGACACGATCTTTTGTTGCGCCATCATGAGGCAAGACCATAAGAGCCTTTTCATATCCCCTTTGAAAGACCCACCCCACATGTTCTGAGAGAGGTTGACCTTGGGCTTCATAATAATCGAGCACTCGGATTTCCCGTCCAACAAACTGCGCGACCCACAATGCGGTAGCATCAGCCTTTGCGCCTGTTCCCCCGATATCCCAAAAGATTCTCACCTGCATCAAAGGATCCCGTGGAACAGTGGTAATCCGCCCTTCCATTTCGGCTTCGAGAAGACATTTCTGATAATAAGCCCCTTGGACAGCTTGGAGATATTCGCCTTCCCAAATATGGTTATACTGCTCTGGTCTTTGCTGCAAATCGTCCATTCGATCACGATTGAGTTTTTCAGGAAATTGCGGATTATCACGCCAATTAATTTCCACCCCTTTGATATGAGGATTATCGACATTTCGGAAACGTTTTTCCACGGCTGCATTTTCATGGCATGGGTTCCATGTGACCCATAATTCTGCATTCCAATCTTTTCCTTCTTCGCGCAAAGTTGGAATAAGTGTTTGCCAAGCAGTTTCTGTCACGGGTTCGGCTTCATCGACCCAACAAAGGAAAACGCGACCCATTGATTTAATACTTGCGATATTGCGATCAAGCCCAGCAAACACATAGACAATCCGTCCATCTTTTGACTTAATATATTTATCGCCGATTTCATAATAATCTTGTAAAAAAGGATAAGACTCGATAGCGCGTTTAATTTCCTCCAAAGAACTTTCATTAAGAGAATTTTGAAATTGCCGTGCACAAAGAATAATCCCGCGTTCTCCAGCCATTCCATGGCGATATCCCACCACAGCAGACATCAAAGCAAAAGAACGTGTTTTTCCAGAACCGCGTCCTCCCCAAGCGGCTCGCACATCGGCATTTCCAGTAAAGACAGGAATAAGCTTTGGAATAAGAGCCACTTGAGCCGTTTTCTGCTCAATTTTTTGAGAAATTTTCTGAACAGTTGTCATTATAAATTTTCATACTTTAGCAATAATTGCGCTGCACCCTTTTGCTTATCCCAAGTTTAATGATCCCAGAGCAATTGAACGAAAAGAGCAATTGAACGAAAAACGCCCTTCTCAAAAGCAGCGCTTTATCTTTTCTTCATCCTAATATTCAATAAATTTCACTTTTTTGCATGAGATCCCCTTGACCCCACCTATGCGCCCCAAGCCCCCAAGGCACAAAAGCCCCACCCCCTCAAACACCGCGCCTGTCATCCCCCAACCACAAGCAAGGTATCCTCCCCAACCAAATCATAGCCTCAGCACATGGCTCTCAGGCATATCCAAAGCCCAACATCCTCCAATATCATGCCTCTCAAGCATCACCAATCCTCACACTTTATCCCCCAAGATACCCCCACCAAAACACATGCATCAGGCAAGCATAACACTTCTCTCAAGTTTCATGCCCCTCACCCATCAAAACACTGTTCCATATCCACCACACAAATACCCTGCACCAAATCCCCTCCAGCACACGGGCCCTTACGGCATCATTCACCAAAGCCCCTTCCCAATATCACGAGCGCCCACAAACACGATAGCCTCCGCTTCAATCCCCTCAAGATAGGCAATCACCAAAGCAGCCCCCTTGCAAGACATCACCCCACATCACCCACCTCAGCCTAACATTTTTCAATATCACAAGCCTCAGTTATCGAGGTATCAAGCTTCTCCGGTTCGCTACTTTTTGCATTCACTGGCACAATCTCAATACGCGAAACTGTTTTTGATATCTCCACACCTTCAATAACGAGAAAAGCCCAAATCTTCACCAAATGTCCAAAACAGCAAATATCATCAAGCACTCCCCAACATCTTTCAGGTATCGCGCCCCTCATGCATCGCCATAAAAGCATCTTGCCGACCCCTTCACACAAACCACCCCAGACGCCATGTACCCCCAAAAAACACCATATGCACCGAAGTCTCCTCCAGTCCACGTCCTCATGCTTCCCCCACCAAAGCTTAACAACGTCACAGCTCACACGCCTAAAGCACACGCCCCTCACCGCAATTTCAATCATAAGCTTTCAGACAAACATCTAGCATCCCCGTTCAAAGACAATATCCCTTAAACATCATGTGCCCAACCCAACATTTTCTCGTAGCTTCAAGCCTCAGTTGCCGAGGGATCATGCTTCTCCGGTTCGCTATTTTTTGCATTCACTGGTACAATCTCAATACGCGAAACTGTTTTAACATCTCCCCCTGCTTCTCCCGTAACCTGAAGAGGCAAGACTTTTGCCAGCAGCGAAAAAAAAGGAACAGGATTATTCAACGCATGATACTGAAGATAAGACACCAGCCCATCCTCACCATAGTGATATCCAGCCTGCTCAGCGGCTGTCAAAAGAGCTTCATTAAATCGCTTTGTTGTTTTATTCAAAGTTGTTTTTTTCCGCCCTTTTCGACGTAAGGGAAGACAATGTTCATCTACCATCATCATGTTCCTTCCAACTAAAGAAAAACCAATACTTCAAACACAAAAAATGACATGAAAATCAGCAACAAAATTTAACAAGCCATCAACAATAAAAAATGAGACCACACCCTAAAAGACAAGAACCCACATAAAGCCCAAATCCTCCGCATAATTTTACAGATTCACATTTTTACGCTTTTACATCATTACAGAAAAAAGCCAAATGAAACTCAAAAACCGCCATCCCCACGCCCCTCTGTAAACACGGGTCTGTCAACAAGCTGATTTCTCGTCTATCAGATTCCCCTGCTGATTATTTCATATAGCTATCCCACACTTCAAAGAATGGTGTTTAATCAAACACGCCAGATAAGCTCTGATCTACAATTCGACTTCAAAAAGCAAATTTTCCTCTGCTGAATAAAGCTTCCACCCCGCACCGGTTTTAAACTATCATCCAACCTCTTCCCCAGTAAATTCCCCTACTAACATCAGATTACCACCCCCCCAAACATCCCTATTTTACACTATAACCGTATAGCAAATCTTTTAATTGTTCTTGCCAATCCCTTGAAATTACTTTATCACTCAAAGGATATTTTGATCGTCCACGCAACGATCAATAAGGGATAGTAAAGCCCTAAGCTCTAGCGTAAGAATGAACCCACTTTGTGGGTGTCCCGGGATTCCGGGAGTTTTTGCTATGTCCAGGTGTGATAAGCACTAAAAGCAAAAATGCTGACTAGAGCTCAGTACTTTACTACTCCCGGAATACTCATGCGAGGGCGCTCGCAACCGGAGGGGAGCTTGAAGTGCGAACTAAAAATTCACATTTCAACGACATTTCAATAGGTAAAAAGATCCGTCATAGAAGAATTTCAATGGGACTTTCTCAAAAGGAATTAGGAAGCCATTTAGGTGTCAGTTTCCAACAAATCCAGAAATACGAAAAAGGTTTAAATCGTGTAAGCGCGGGGTGTTTGCTCGAAATTGCTAAAAAACTAGCAGTTCCTATGAACTTTTTTTATGCGGATCTTTTAACAGCAGATATTCCCACAAAAGAACATGCCTTACACCACGATCAAGACACATACAGCGAAAAAGAACACGCCCTTTTAAAAAACTTTAGAGAGCTCCAGCCGAAAAAACAAAAAGCAATTTTGTGGTTAATTTCTGATTAGACAAAAGCACACCCATCAACATCCCTCGCCAATATATCAACATCCTTAAAATATAAGCTTCAGATCACGACACTTCAAAGAAGGCAATTTTATCAGACAAGACAGATAAGCCCTGCCCTAAAATATTCCCTCACACACTTTTCTCCAGTCAACGCGATTTATACCCCTCTTCATCCCAGCTTTCCCCTCTCCATTCACAAATGCGTCCCCTAGTTCTCCGACCACATTCCATGTCAAGACAAAAGCATACAACGCATAAATTCTTCACTTCACTTTTACGGATTCACGTTTTATGCTTTTCCATCTTTACAGAAAGCAACCAAATGAAACTTTTCCACCAGCATCTTACACTGCGTTGTCAAGAATCCAACATCTTGTAGCAGTTTCCTCCTACCAACCACTCAGACAGATCAGCACACCATACCCCTCAAACAACGGATTCAACAAGCAAGCCTTTTCTGAATATTCTTACACCCATCCCTCTCCAACACAAAGAGCGAAAGCTCCCACAAATACCGATCAATTCCGCTTCGAAGCAAAGACCCCACCCAAAAGACAAAGCTTCACACACACACCAAAAAGCTTCTCCCACAGTGCCAATTTTCACATTCTGCATCCTAGCTTTCGACTTCATTTGCAGACTTGTTCCCCAGTCCTTTCCCCCCATTCCATGTCAAGACAAAAGCATACAATGCATAAATTCTTCACTTCACTTTTACAGATTCACGTTTTTACGCTCTTCTATCTTTACAGAAAGCAGCCAAACGAAATTTCCAAACTAACCCACCACTCAATAAACAAGAGTCTGTTAACAATCCCACTTTTATCGCGTATATTGCATTTGGGCAACCACCTCTCACCACCCCTCAAAGAATACTGTTTCACCAGACACGGACAGATAACCCCTACCCTCCAATATCCAGACACTCTCACAAAAAGCACCTTATTGATATACCCGAATTATTGATATGCTTGAAGGTCCCTCGACGGCATATCCTTGCCTCTAATGCCTCCATCTCACCCTACCTCAAATGACAATATTTTACTGCATAAGGCATAAGAATATAATGAGATAATTTTTAAGATACAAAAAAATGCTCTCATTTTCCAAATCTTTTAATTGTTCTTGCCAATCCCTTGAAATTACTTTATCACTCAAAAGGTGCCTTGATCATCTACGCAGCGATCAATAGGGAGTTGAAGCCCGAAAACTCAAACGTTAATTTACCCCACTTTGTGGGTATCCCGGAGTTCCGGGAGTTTTTGCTATGTCCAAGTGCTTGTCAGCACTAAAAGCAAAAAGCTGATTTGAGTTCAGTGCTTTCAACCTCCCGGAATACTCATGCGAGGGCGCTCGCAACTGGAGGGGAGCTTGAAGTGCAAACTAAAAATCCAGATTTCGCACTTTTTTAAAAAGTACCCAATCTTATAGTCTTTGAAATTATTTTGATTTTTCTTGCCAATCTTCTGAAATTGCCTTATGAATTGATCTGTGTTTTTGATCGTCCACGCAACGGTCAAATAGGGATTTGAAAGCCCGAACGCTCAGTACATAAATTTATCCCGCTTTGCGGGTATCCCGGAATTCCGGGAGCTTTTGCTATGTCCAAGTGCTTGTCAGCACTAAAAGCAAAAGGCTGGCTGAGCTCAGTGCTTTCAAACTCCCGGAATACTCATGCGAGGGCGCTCGCAACCGGAGGGGAGCTTGAAGTGCAAACTAAAAATTCACATTTCAATGATATTTCAATAGGTAAAAGAATCCGCCATAGACGCATTTCAATGGGACTTTCTCAAAAGGAATTAGGAAGCTATTTAGGTGTCAGTTTTCAACAAATCCAGAAATACGAAAAAGGATCTAATCGTGTAAGCGCGGGGTGTTTACTAGAAATTGCTAAAAAACTAGAGGTTCCTATGAACTTTTTTTATGCGGACCTTTTAACAGCAGATATTCCCACAAAAGAACATGCCTCACACCACGATCAAGACACCTATAGCGAAAAAGAACACGCCCTTTTAAAAAACTTTAGAGAACTCGAAGCGAAAAAACAAAAAGCAATCTTGTGGTTGATTTCTGATTAGACAAAAGCCCATCAATCGACATCCGTTGCCAATATTCCCCTCAGCCTAAAGCCTTGCCCGCCTGATATCACCACATCTCAAAAAACGGTTTACGACACCGGTTTACGACATCATAGGATAACAAACTTCAAAATAGGATAAAAACACCAAAACCTTGGAAAAACATCCCCACCCCTCTCACAGAATTTTATCAAGAGATCTCTTCTGATTTAAACGCACAATTCCGATTGTATCATTATGATACCTTTTTACATTTACCTTGTCAAGTTTTTATATTTTTCTTTTGATACTTTTGTGTTTTTCTTTAAGGGAGCCACATCCCTCAAAACACCTTTTCTGCAAAATGCCCCTCATACAAAACACAATGTCTAAAACAACAAGAGCTAAAATAGGCTTTCCCCTAAATAGGATTTCCCCTCTAAATAGGCTTTCATTGTATTGCTCATTCACCCACTTATTAAAAAAACACCTCTCAATGCTTCTCACACCCATTTCACGGATATCCCCCATACAAATATAGATGCAACTATAATTGTTAAGCTCCCCATAGAATATAAACGCCCACCACGAGATTTTTCTCTTCACATCTCTTTACACATCAACTCTGCAATCTGTTCACAGCCATTCCCCACACACTCTTCTCCAGAAAACGCACTTCAACAGCACTCTTCATCTCAACTTTCTCCTCCATTCACGAAGACACTTCCCCCAATCCTTCCCACCACATTCCATGCCATGATAAAAGCTCTCAGAAAGCACAAATCCCCCACTTCACTTTTACAGATTCACATTTTTACGCTTCTCCACATTTACAGAACGAAGCCAAGGAAAGGTTCACCGCCCCGCACCACTCTATAAACAATAGTCTATAAACGAACCCAGCTTTTTGCCTAGTACCCCTTACAGTCTTCAGACGCCCTCCTCAAACGACAGCACTTCGTCAAGCTTGACAAATCAAACCCTATCTCCTTAAAAACCGCCATCCTTCACGCATCTCTTTGCACCAACGCCTTACCCACACTCTCCCCCCTATCCATGCGCACACTCTCTTCATCCTCCATTCCCCCTTTTTCTCTCCCATCACACACTCACAACTTAACAGCACTCTTCATCCCAACTTTCTCCTCCATTCACGAAGACACTTCCCCCAATCCTCGCACCACATTCCATGCCATAATAAAAGCTCTCACAAAGCACAAATCCTCCGCTTCATTTTACAGATTCACATTTTTACGCTTTTACATCTTTACAGAACGCAGCCAAAGGAAACTCCCAAACCACCACGCGACAATTTGATAAAAACAAAACACCTTTCCAACAATCTCAAACAACAGATTTCTGTAAAGAGTTCATATGAATTTGATTGTTTAGATCTGACTATTAGATTGGCATATAGAGCCGTAGAACAGAAAGTAATTTTCTATAAGACAGAAACGATAAAAGCGCTATATAACTGAGACAGAACATGAAAGATTGCAAACAGATAAAACGACATCTTTCTTCGTTACAACACCGAAATTGTAAACGAGACGACGAATAACTGTCATCTGAATATGTAATTTTCACATCTGCAAATTTTTATTGATTAATTTAATCCCAACACTTCCCCTGAAACACATTTCTTCATTATCTACTTTTTTGAGACAAACCGGCAAAGGGGTTTCATCGATTATAAGTGCGGATATAATAACGCGTTACTCCAACCTCATCATAAGAAACCATAGACAAGATACCTGTCTTTATTGGCGTTATTTGATAAGTCAAGATTACACCATTTTGCTGTTTGTTTGGTTGATCTGTATAGATCACGTTATATCCATTCCGTCGCAAGAGATCAATAAATACAGGAGTAAAGTTGTCTTCTGTTTTATTTTTTTTCACAATAAGTGTTGTTGTAGCGGGCGGTAAAGGTTTTTTAAGATTACGAACAAAATCGTTAGCAATTAATTTTACATCATCTTTCGTAATATTTGGACTGACATAACTTGATGAATAATTACTGATAGATGCACAACCTGCCACCAATACAAGCGGTAACGGAAATAAATATTTTGACATCTTAACTCCCCTATTAATTGCATTCTCTTCTGAGAAGCTCCTACACCAGAAATAAGAGCCTCCTTTCAAAGAATAGCCTTAACAACATACTGCTTTACTATCAAGCATTAGTTAATCACTTTCTCGCTTGTTAAAAAAACGACCACCATCTCTCATAGTACTCAAAGCTTATGTTTAAGACACAAAATATATATGTTAAAAGTACGAAAAAACACATGTAAAGCATATAGTATATGTATACTTACTTTCATGGTGTGTTGCATTACATAAACCAACGCACAGCACCCTTCATTTCCCCTCCATTCACGAAGACACTTCCCCCCAATCCTTCTCACCCCTCCATATCATGACAAAAAACACGCACAATATATGAACCCATAAATCCTCCGCTTCACTTTTACAGATTCACATTTTTACGCTTTTACATCATTACAGAACAAAGCCAAGGAAAGCTTCATCCACCCCGTACCACTCTATAAACAACGGTCTGTAAAGAATTCAAATGCTTGCCTAGCAAGTTTCCACCACTGACCACTCATTCGTTTCAGATCACCCCCTTCAAAGAGCAGTGTTTTTACCTCATGAATAAGATAATGAGCGAACCGTCTTTAGAAAAAAGAAAAGGCATGGAGATATCAAATATATCAATGGTCATCATCGACTGTCGTGTTAAGGGGTGTTACATCTTTATTTTTCTTAATTTTTACAACGCCAATAATTCCGGTGGAAATAATTAATGCGGACATAGCTAAAAAAGAGCTTAACAATCCCACGAGTGCCAAAAGTCCAGCAATAAAGCCAGACATTGCTTCCGCAGAGTTTGCTAAAGTTGAAAAGGTTCCAAAGCTCTTACCAAAATCTTCACGACGAGAATATAATTGAATAGCTGAGACTAAACCAATATCCACAAAGGCACCAATAAATCCTAGAACAAATGCTAACACGAGAAGGAATTTTAAATAAATTTCTGCAGCGAAGGGCATAACAAACAGAATAACCCCATAAAGAAGCCAAAATATCATGAGCTTCAACGATGTAATATTTAATATAATTTTACTATATAACAAACCACCAACAATAGTTCCAACAGCCATGAGAGAAAAAATATAACTCACAAAGCTTTCCTCTCCCCCCACAAAAAGAACAAAAGCTGGAATTAAAAATCTTAAAATTGCACCCGTAAAGAGAATAGCAAACGATGAGCCAACGAGCGTAATAAATAAATTATTATTTTCTGTAGAAATATATTTAAGATATGAAGCTGTTTCTCGATAAATTTTTATAAAATTGAATGATTTATTCTCGCTTGAATTTAAATTCATGAGATTAAATAACATGATAATAGATATAAAATAGGTAAAAAAATCAAAAATGAGTACTGCCGATTTATTTGCTAAAAAAAGCAGTATGGAACAAACCAAAGGGCCAATGACGGCTGCCGTTTCCATGATAATTTGAGCAATGCTATTGGCCTTTGTAAGATCTTTTATTGAAAACATTCTGGGAATAGCAGCTTGAAAACTTGGTTGGAAAATACTTCTTCCTATCGTTGTACATATTGCTGCAAAAATAAGAACAATGATATGTGCCGTACCTGTTATATAAGTTATAAAAACAAACAATGAAGCTAATAATCTAACAACTTCACTTAAGATCATATTTTTCTTCAAAGAAAAATTATCCGCTAACCAACCTCCTATAGGGCCAAAAAAGAGAAAAGGGATAAATCGAAAAAAATACACAAGACCTGTAAAAAAGGTGTTATCTGTTAATTCTAAGACCAGTAAAATAAAAACAACTTCATAAGCATAATCACCAACTTTGGAAATAAAGAGAGAGCAAAAAAGAGCTAATGGACTCTTTTTTAAAAACAAATTCATATCAACCATCCGATATTAAACTTTTCTACACTTAAAGTTACACTTCCTTCGATACAATTGGTGATATGAACTTCAGAAGAGTCTTTTATTCTAATAAATCGCTTAATAAGTTAAGTGAAAATTTTTAAAGAAATACTCCTCTTGATATAAGCATTTACTCTAATATCAAGTAATATATTAATTTTTCTTGCTTATTTGCTTTAAAAAAGAAAGAATGTAAAAATTATGAGATCACAATCTTCCATATTATTACATTGACCTCCGCCCCACGTTTCAAAGAATGAAAATTCCCAACCAGCACTAATCTACAATCCCACGTCAAAAAGCAGCTTTCCCCACAAAATAAAGCTTACACCCACCCACGCCTCAAACGACAGCACGTCATCAGGCTCAACAAATCAAGCTCTATCTTCTGATAGCCGCCATCCATCACACATCTCTTTGCAACACCCGCCTTACCCACACTCTCCTCTTATCCATGCGCACTCTCTTCATCCTCCATTCTCCTTTTTCTCTCCCGTCACACACTTAACAACTTAACAGCACTCTTCCTCTAAACTTCCATTCACGAAGACACTTCCCCCCAATCCTCGCACCACATTCCACGCCCCCAAAAGCCCAAAGTGACCAAAAACACGCACAATATATAATCCACAAATCCCCCACTTCACTTTTACGGATATACGTTTTTACGCTTTTACATCTTTACAGAACGAAACCGACGAAAGGTTCACCACCCCACACCGCTCTATAAACAACAGTCTATAAACGAACCCAGCTTTTTGCCTAGTACCCCTTACAGTCTTCAGACGTCCCCCTCAAACGACAGCACGTCATCAGGCTCGACAAATCAAGCCCTATCTCCTTAAACCACCATCCTTCATCCCTTCGCACCACCACCTCTTATCCACACTCTCCTCCTATCCATGCGCACTCTCTTCATCCTCCATTCCCCCTTTTTTCTCCCATCACACACTTAACAACTTAACAGCACTCTTCCTCTAAACTTCCATTCACGAAGACACTTCCCCCCAATTCTCGCACCACATTCCATACCATGACCAAAAACACGCACAATATATAAATCCATAAATCCCCCACTTCACTTTTACGGATATACGTTTTTACGCTTTTACATCTTTAAAGAACAAAGCCAACGAAAGGTTCACCACCCCGCACCACTCTATAAACAATAGTCTATAAACGAACCCAGCTTTTTGCCTAGTACCCTTACAGTCTTCAGACACCCCCCTCAAACGACAACACTTCATCAGGCTCAACAAATCAAGGCCTGCCCTCAAATATTCTAGCTCTTCACACCCCTTCAAAGAGCAGTGTTTTATGGCATAAATAGAATAGAAAATTTTTGATTTTTCTTGCTAATCTTCTGAAATTACTTTATCACTTAAAGTGTGATTTTGATCGTCCACGCAACGATCAATAGGGAGTTGAAGACCCGAAACCTAAACATAAATTTATCCCGCTTTGCGGGTATCCCGGGATTCCGGGAGTTTTTGCTATGTCCAAGTGCTTCTCAGCACTAAAAGCAAAAAGCTGATTTAGGTTCAGTATTTTCAACCTCCCGGAATACCAATGCGAGGGCGCTCGCAACCGGAGGGGGGCTTGAAGTGCCAACTAAAAATCCACATTTTATCGACATTTTGATAGGCAAAAGAATCCGTCACAGACGCATTTCAATAGGACTTTCCCAAAAAGAATTAGGAAGCCATTTAGGTGTCAGTTTCCAACAAATCCAAAAATACGAAAAAGGCTTAAACCGTGTAAGTGCCAAATGTTTACTAGAAATCGCTCAAAAACTAGAAGTTCCTATGAACTTTTTTTATGCAGACATTGCCACAAAAGAAGATATCTCAACAAAAGAAAATACCCCACTCCGTGATCAAGAAACCTATAGCGAAAAAGAACACACTCTTTTGAAAAACTTTAGAGACCTCCAGCCGAAAAAACAAAAAGCAATCTTGTGGTTGATTTCTGATTAGGAAAAAGAGCAACGATCAACGTTATTTGCTAATATATCAAACAATAAAACATCCTTAAGTCAAATTCAGATCAGCTCCCCACACCCCTTCAAAGAGCAATGTTTTACGGCGGATAAACGGCATTTCTCTTTAACGTTTTTACGCACAAAGCAATAAAGCAATCCCGCTTGTGACTTCACTTATAACATTGCAAGAAAATAGTTTTCACGACAAACAGAAGTAAAAGAATCCTACGATATTCGAAAACGCTGATTTAACATGCAAAAACACCAGCCACTCCCTTTGCTTTGCAATAAAATACCGCTGTCTCATCGTGAATTTTTCTAAATCAGCACGCTTCAAAGAGCGGTGTTTATCACATAATAGGATTATCACCGCCCTTTATACCATGAATTTTTCCAAACTTAATCTTCAGGCAAAAATTCCAACCGATCTCCTTGTTTTGTAATTTTCACCGTTGTCTCATCGTGAATTTTTCCAAATAAGATGTTTTCCGCCAGTGGATCTTGAATTTCTTTTTGAATAATCCGTTTAAGCGGACGCGCACCATAGAGCGGATCATAGCCTTTATCGGCAAGAAATTTTCTCACCTCTGGCTCGATTTGCAAAGTTATTTTGCGTTCATTGAGCAAATTTTGCAAATGCTCTATCTGAATATCGACGATAGCTTCCATATCGTGACGTTGCAGCCTTTGAAAGAGAATAATCTCATCAATACGGTTTAAAAATTCAGGACGGAAAGCCGCTTTAACGACATTCATAACATCATTTTTTGCCTGATCGGTTGTTTGCCCTTCAGGCAAAGCAGTTAAAAACTCAGCACCAAGATTAGAAGTCATAATCAGCAAGGTATTGCGAAAATCAACGGTACGTCCTTGACTATCAGTCAAGCGTCCCTCATCCAACACTTGCAACAAGAGATTAAAAATATCAGGGTGTGCTTTTTCAATTTCGTCAAACAGAATAACCTGATAAGGTCTTCTACGTACAGCTTCGGTCAGCACCCCCCCCTCTTCATATCCAACATATCCAGGAGGTGCCCCAATCAGCCGCGCCCCAGCATGTTTTTCCATATATTCCGACATATCGATGCGCAACATGGCATTGGAGTCTTGGAAAAGAAAAGCGGCAAGAGCTTTGGTTAATTCGGTTTTCCCCACACCAGTAGGACCCAAAAACATGAAAGAGCCAAGCGGACGATTGGGATCTTGCAACCCTGCACGCGCGCGGCGTACAGCACGAGAAACAGCTTGCACAGCCTCTCCCTGCCCAATCACACGTTTGCTAATTTCATCTTCCATCCGCAACAGCGCCTCCCGTTCTGCCTCCAGCATTCGATCAACAGGAATACCGGTCCAGCGTGAAACAATCCGCGCCACATGTTCAGCAGTAACCGTCTCTTCAACGAGATGATTTTGTTGGTCATCATTTTCCGCAATACTCAATTGTTTTTCGAGTTCAGGGATAACGCTATAAGCGAGCTCTCCAGCGCGTTGGAATTGTCCATCACGTTGTGCAATAGCCAAAGCATTACGAGCTTCTTCGAGTTGTTTTTTCAAATCAGCAGCATGCCCTAATTTTTGTTTCTCAGCCTGCCAAGCACTTGTCATCTCAGCGGACTGTTGTTCCAATGTTTTGAGTTCCTCCTGCACATTTTCCAAACGTTCTTTTGCTGTTGGCTCGACATCTGTTTTCAAAGCTTCCCGTTCGATCTTCAACTGTAAAATACGCCGATCAACAGCATCGAGTTCTTCCGGCTTTGAATCGACCTGCATGCGCAACCGCGCCGCCGCTTCATCGATAAGGTCAATAGCTTTATCCGGCAAGAAGCGATCCGTAATATAGCGGTTAGACAAACGCGCCGCCGCAATCAAAGCACTATCAGCCAAGCGCACTTTGTGATGTTGTTCATATTTTTCCTTAATACCGCGCAAGATAGAAATAGTATCTTCCAAAGAGGGTTCAGGTACAAAGACAGGTTGGAAGCGGCGTGCAAGAGCAGCATCTTTTTCGACATATTTTCGATATTCATCGAGCGTAGTAGCGCCCACACAATGGAGTTCTCCGCGCGCAAGAGCAGGTTTTAACAAGTTAGAAGCATCCATAGGACCATCAGATTTTCCAGCGCCAACAAGATTATGCAATTCATCGATAAACAAAATGATCTGACCATTTTCAGCTTGCACCTCTGCCAGCACCGCTTTAAGGCGCTCTTCGAATTCCCCACGATATTTTGCACCAGCGATAAGCGCTCCCATATCCAACGCATGAAGCTGTTTATCCCGCAAAGTTTCAGGTACATCGCCATTAACAATGCGCAATGCCAACCCTTCCACAATAGCTGTTTTCCCCACCCCAGGCTCACCGATAAGCACAGGATTATTTTTGGTCCGCCGTGAAAGCACCTGAATAGTGCGGCGTATTTCCTCTTCCCGCCCAATCACAGGGTCGAGTTTTCCTTCACGGGCATCTTTTGTGAGATCCCGGGCATATTTTTGCAAGGCATCATATTGTCCTTCAGCATGGGGGCTTGTTGCTGTTTTTCCTTTCCGCAGCGCATTAATTGCCCGATTAAGCGCTTGCGGGGTCAATCCTCCACTTGTTAAAATATCGGCTGTTTTTGCGGTCTTTTCCATGATCAGCGCTTGCAACATGCGCTCCACGGTCACAAACTGATCACCGGCTTTTTTCGCAATATCCTCAGCCAGCGCGAAAACTTTTGCCAATGGCTGCGAAAGATAGAGCTGTCCATTTCCCCCCTGCACTTTAGGCAAAGCATCAAGTGCTTCTTTTAGCGCCTTTTGAATAAGAGTAAGATCACCACCAGCGTTTTGGATAAGCGATGCAGCCAATCCTTGAGAATCGTCTAACAACACTTTCAGGAAATGCTCCGGCATAAACTGCTGATGATCAGAAGCAAGAGCGCTATTTTGTGCTGATTGTAAAAAACCCTGCACGCGTTCGCTATATTTTTCCAAGTTCATTTTTTTTCCTTAAATCTCAAGCCATCACCACACTTTAACCTCTCCAATATTCCACAAAAGAAACATCCAGAAAGGATTTTCCAGCCTCTAAAAAACACCGCGAAAAAAGCAGCATGAAGAAGAACCATAGTGCTAAAAAGAATATGGGTTTCTACAAGCCTCATAGCAAGAGGGAGAAAAAAAATACGCTATCATTTTAAATAAAAACCGCAACTTTTCTTATACCCCCCATCATCACTCCCCTTTTTAAACCATCACCCCTAAATTCCACCATTAAACTTAAATTTGAACAGCAGAAAAGGAGCATGCAAAAACACTTTAAACAAAGTAGTCTTTACAGCATATAGTTTAGAGTAAACATTAAAGTATTTTCTCTAATTTTACTTAACAAAACATTGAATATATGCTTTAATACTTATAAAGTTACACTATTTTTATTAAGATAGAGGATTTGAGTATGTACCATACTGTAAAAAAGGTTATTTTAATACTTTTATTCCTTCTGATAAGTAAACCAAGCTATGCCGTTTTTGCCGGCAAAGTTATTACAATAGAGCATGAATGGCTTAAAAATGCATCATTTGATCTATTTGTTTTCACCCAGCAAGTAAATTACGATGGTGGACCTAACTCCATCTATTTCTGGGGAAATAAATTTGAATTCCAAAATGGAAAAAGTGGACAAATTGGTTTTTTCAACAGGAGCGGCCGTACCATTCATTTTTCTATCTGGAATGCAACGGGATGGAAGGGTAATACATGTAAGCATTTTACTCAGGAAGGTTCAGGAGTACGATGTGAAATTAACTTTCCATGGGAGATGGGACGCAGATATCGATTATATGTTGAAAAAAATGGAAATCTAGTTACAGCGACAGTAGTCGATTTTATAACGGGTAAAAAAGTGAATATTGGGACCATAGAAGTACCAAATACATTTGGACAACTCCGTAAATCTTCAAGTTTTGTTGAAGACCATTCTCGTTGGAAGAGACATCTCTCCTCCTGTTATGATTTAAGTCCGCAAAGTTCGATTTTTTTTGAGCCTCAAGGCATAAAACAAAACAAGCTACACGAAGGGAGTCTGAAAGCTTCTAATCAAGGAAAGTGTCAAGATTCTGACTTCATCCAAACATCATGTACATCCAACTTTTGCATGACAAGTATAAGCGACTTTGGAGGTTTAGCCTCGCCTACTACTAAACCAGAAATACAAATTTCCAATGAGAAAGATCTGTCTGCAGAAACAATTTCTAACGTTTTGAAACAAAAAGAGCTTGTCGTTATTCGTTCAAAAAATCGTTCTTGGGCACCCAATATCTTTTTGCCATCTCCTGATTCATTTAAGTGGAAATCAATCTTTATAGATCATCTAGCGGCTTTCAGTTCTACGCTTCACACCACTCACGGCACACAAAAGATAACCACAGGTCAAAAGATTATGTATATGTCTGATGGAAAAACTTGGAAGATTATGAAAAGAAACTAGCTTTTTTCTTCTTGATAAGCCCCTCACTCCCCTTTGAAAACAACTGGGGGTGAGAAAGTTTTTTTTCATTTCCCCACCACGGCTCCCTTTCCCAGTTATTTTTTCGAGCCCTACTCTCATCCCTTTAGCTCACCTCATCATCATACTTTCCAGGGCATTTTCTCCATTCTCACCCCCTTTCAAAACCACAACACCCTTTAATAAAATCCTCACCTCCCTCTTCTATCCTTTATTCTTCTTCATCACTTACTTGTGGTGGGGGTGGTAAAATATAAGAGCCTGAAAGCCAACGATTAAGATCAATAGCTCGGCACCGTGTGGAACAAAAAGGATAAGAAGATTTTTGTGACATCTGACCACAAATAGGACAAGGATGCGGAGGACGGGTCTCTTTTTGCAAATTTAGCTCTTTTTGTTCTTGGCACACCTTTGTCATTGGCTTCTTCATTAACTTTTCTTCTGTTGCTTTTTTTTCATTTTTGCTTTTCTCTTTTTGTTGCTTTTCACCTTGCATTGATCTTACCTTAAAGTTTTTCTAATGCGTTTGTTCAGCCCAGTGAGTGAAAAGTGGATAGTGATAAGCGGTCAAGAGATCGGCTGTTTCAGCCAAAGGCAATCCCACAACATTAGAATAAGAACCCGTGATATGGACAACAAAAGCCCCTGCTTTTCCTTGGATAGCGTAGCCACCCGCTTTCCCTTGCCATTCTCCTGAAGCAAGGTAAGCCTTCATCATGGCAGAGGTTAAGCGTCTAAAGCGAACACGACTTTCAACCAATTTTACGGTTATTTTTCCACGTTCATTGAGCGCACAAATGGCACCATAGACCTTATGCGAACGCCCAGAAAGGTATCGTAAACATTCATAAGCCTCATCCTCGCTTTCTGGTTTGGGGAAAATGGTCCGCCCAACAGCCACCACCGTATCAGCCGCCAAGATAATCATTTTCTGTCCAGGTAATTTTTCTTGACCATTCTGCAACTCGTCTTGACCATTCTGACTGTACCAGCGCAAAATTTTTTGGGCTTTCAGTGCTTTTTCTTTTGCCAAACGTTTGGCAAGGTTTGCAGGATGTTCTTTTAATTTTGGCGTTTCATCAATATCGCTTGCATAAACCTGCTGGGGATCAATCCCTATTTGTGCCAAGAGCGCTAAACGCCTTGGCGAAGCGGAGGCAAGCACCAAATGAATTTCTTCTGTAAGAGTATCTGCCAAACGTTTTTCCCCCCACTCTCTTATATTTCTCATTTCCACCCCTTCAAAATTGACTTCCCTCTCACCCCCTTTTTAAGCGCCCCCTTTTAAGCGCCCCTTTAGCCTCCCTTTTAAGCGCTATTGATCTCCTTATCCTTTTTCCGCATCGATTTTACAGTTTTTCAAGGCTCTTCAAACACTCCCCTTTTTTCACTCATGAAAAGCAAACTAAAAAACTGTTAAAAAATAATAGAAATAATATGATAGCTTTTAGAAAAAAGTGCAAGCCACCCACGAGGCTACTTATAGCGATATGTAATACGCCCTTTTGTCAAATCATAAGGTGTCATTTCCACCATGATTTTATCACCGGCCAACACCCGTATACGATTTTTCCGCATTCTACCAGCGGTATGGGCAATAATTTCATGATCATTTTCCAGTTTCACACGAAACATCGCGTTAGGTAAGAGTTCAGTAACGATACCAGAAAATTCTAAAACTTCTTCTTTTGACATAAACAAACATTTCCTTTACAGTGCACATATTTTGTTAAGCTGCGCGTTATTTCCAGCGTTCATATCCTATTTTCTTAAGTTTGTGAATAAAAATTCCACAAAAAGGGAAAGGTTTTTCAAGTTTACTCTCTCATGTTCTCAAAAAACGTCATCCCACACCTTAAGAATCAAAACTTTTTTTCCACCAATTTTACCCGCTAATTTCCTTCAATTTTTATGATGATTTTGGTTTCAGTGTGACAAGAAATTACGCTAATTTTTTCCCCTAAAGCATTTTCCCAACACCTCTGACTAATCCCTCCACAACTTACGAACAATCATCCTCTCTCCAACTTTTCCTCACCTTCCACACCTTAAACATGTGCCCTTCAGATAAACACCACTCCCCCCACGCCAGAAGCCCTTCCTTTTCTCAAAAACCTTCTCCATTCTTCACACACCATTCACAACATGCTTCACTGCCCCACACTTCATACTCTACGCATTTCCCATACAGCCTTCCCCATTTTTTCTCTCTTCACACGCTTCCTCTAAGCCACTCTTTCCATTTATGTTGTTCTTCCTACCTTCGAAAACACGATCCCTATACATTGCGTATCATTAACCACAACGCCTCTAACGACATAAAGCCTTTTCCTTTTTTACACATTTCCGTTTTTACGCTTTTACGTATTTACAGAATAAAGCCAAATGAAACTTCCACACCGCACCACTCTATAAACAATAGTATTACCCCAGCTTCTTGCCTAGCCAATCTCCCCCAAGCACACTTCAGATCACCCACCCACGGACTTCAGATTCCCCTCAAATGACACCACTTCATCAAGTACCATAAAAGCAAAGCGCTATCTCCTTCACACCATCCTTCACGCATCCCTTCGCACCACCGCCTCTTACCCCCTCTAGTCTGTTCATTCCTATTCCGCCCCCACACTCTCTTCTCCCTTCAATCTCCCTCCGCTTCATCCCAGCTTACCACTCCATTCACAGAAACTCTTTCCCCATTTATCTCTCCACATTCCATGCCATGATAAAATCATACACCACGCATAAAGTCCCAGCTTCCTTTTTTGCACATTTCCGTTTTTACGCTTTTACGTATTTACAGAAAGCAGAAAATCTGTAAAAAATGCATTACACAATAACGTTTTCAACAACTGTCATTAAAATCTCGCCTCCCTTTTCATCTAACTCCCCCTATTTTCACTTAAATCATAGATATAAACCGCCCTATTATTGTATTGAGCAGCATAAAATTTTTCGAAAAATTCTAACGATCAAAAGGGGGCATAAGAAGCATTTTACGACTTTTAAAAGAATTTTTATTTACACCCAGTGCTTTTTTGTAACGTAGAAGAGCACATTTAATTAATTGACTATAAGAAAGTTTGAAATAAGAGAAGCTTTTCGTTTTTCTCGTTCAACATCCACAACGATAACTCATTCTTATAAATCAATTTTTTTCGTAATACAAAACGCACCAAAAGGAATAGACTTGTGTTGCATATTCACGCGCTTGTTTTAAAGAAAGATCTCTCAACGCTCATCACACCCATTTTGCAAAACGCCGCCCGTAAAGAAATGGTAAGCCCCCATGAAGTATATAAAATCCTTTCAGCCCTCCCCTATCTTTACGCGTATGGAAAAACACGTTTACGCTTATGGAAGAACAAGGCCGGCATCATCACAAAAACTCTGCCAGCTCCCAATGTTGCAGACAGCCTTCGGTTCAAGAGATAATTCATTAAAGGCATGCCTTTCTTGTACAGTTTTGACCCACATGCACGCCCCACCACTTATGATGTATAAGCCAAGTAATTTTAATTGATTTAATATGAGAGAACTGGTGATGAAAAATTTTATTATATTCAGCAACGCGCTTCACGGTAAAAAAATGGTTATTTATTATTATAAATCAATATATTAATAAAGAAGAGAGTCATCATCAAGACGCTTACCTTTTTCTAAAAAAGGCTTCACACTGAAAGAAAACATCTAAAACTTAGATAAAAAAAAAAGGTTTGCCTCTAATAAACAAACCTCTGCAGAAAATTATTCACATAACTTTCAAAATTTTAAATTAATCCCTCTAGAAGCAATAAAAACGCTTTAGAAGCACCAAAATGAATACAAAGATCAATTTAACACAATGTTAAGAAAAATCAAGAACAAAAAATTTTTATCGTTAATGCACCTTTAAAAAACGAGGCTTCTTAACCCACGCGGCTCAAAAGTCCGGGGCTTCTTCTACAAACGCCTCCAAGCCAATCAATCCCTTCATCTCTCTCAAAAGACAGCATAAAAGGTTCACAATACAAGTCTTCGCTAAAAAAAATATCAATCGCCAGCGCTCATAAAAGCCAGCGTTGGTATAAAAGATCAGATTATCGAACAATCTTGCTAAAATGTCTTCCCAATAAATAAAAAAGAAGCGGATTCTTAAATATTTCCGCCTCTTTAACAATAAAAATTATGATGAGGGATTATTAAAAAATTTCAAGACTGTGAAGGGAACCAATTTGATAACAATTCATACCTTACAGGATCATCGGCACACTGTCCACCACCACATTCCAGTATGGTAGAAATCAAATTTGCCGCAATCAAAAACACAAATAAAAAACTTGCCGCTTTACTCAAGACTGGAAAAGGAGAAAATTCTTTGAACTTGTGTGCCAACTCGCCTAAAATCATGACAAATGAGACAGCAAAGATACAAAGGACAGAAATAATGAAAGCCCAAGTATAAAAATGCAATCCAAAGAACGTTGAACCATATCCTAAATCATCGGGTGTGATATGCAAAAACACTTGCCGTGCTGCCACAGCACTGGTTACCATACAACCAAGAATAACCATACCATAATGGGTATTTTTCACCTTATGGTGAATATTGAGTAAGAACCCACAACCTGCCAGCATCAATCCAACGCGCTGCAGCAAACAAAGGGGACAAGGTAACTCAAACTTTACCAATTGATAATAAAAAGCCACCACCAAGACAATAGATAACCCAAAGAGTCCTAGCGTATTCATAAAGATGACGAAGTGAGGATTTTTTTGTTCAACATGTTCCATGGCTATTCTCTCAAAAAGATAAATTTAAAGTAGAAGTTGCGTGATGATTGAAAGTGAGAAGAATGACAACGAATAAAATTGCCCACAAAGCATAACTTATATTTTTTTTACCACACATAGTCGTTACTGCAGTACCTAAAGCGATTAAAAATGGAAGAAACATAGCTTTTAAATCTCCTTTACATCCGTTGTTTAACTCTTATTTATTTCAGCGTTCACCATATTACAAAATTGGGCAAAAAAGAGACCATGGATTTATTATTCACAATTCGTCACTCGCGATTGATATTGCCATTATATTTAAGTGAAAAAACGATATAATCGCTCAGAAGCACATCTCAACAAAAGCGTTAAAAGCACAAAAGCGTTGATTATTCGCTTCCCCTTATATCAGCCATTGTTAAAGATATATCGACAATTATAAAGATTATATCCCCTATAAAGATTATATCCCCCACTCACAAAAGAATCACTTGAACAACAAAATAAATAGGCTTTGAAATCGAGAGATATACATCTCTTTTTTTCTCAAAAGAATATCCTCATTTTGCAACACATTTTTGACATAAAAATCTCTTTTTCTCATAAGCAATGTTTCAAATTGCAACAGATTTTATATCATATGGTGATCTTGTTTATTTTAGCAAATAAAAAATAAGACATTTTTTAAAAAAAAACTTATAATCAATGGCTTTTCCCCAATACACTTTTCCCTCTTATCTTAAATAAAAGACAATACCGCAAGCTCAACAGCCTCATGGGTCCCACGCCACCCCGTGACATTACCCTCCCCGCTCACAAGAAGTGCTTCATGCCTTCAATACTTTAGTTTTTCATCTCTCGAGATCCCCTTTAAATTTTTAGCTTTCCACCTTATTTGAAAAATAACTGTTTCTCTGTCATCAATTGGCTTTGCAAAAAGAATATAAAACTTTAAAAAAATAATGATAAAGAATCGCATTGAACCTTTGAAAAGGATAGAGAATGATGAAAAAATCATGTGATGTGGCGATTTTAATGGGGAGCCAATCGGATTGGCAAACGATGTGCCATAGTGCAGATATTTTGACGAATCTTGGTATTTCTCATAGTTCGCATATTGTCTCAGCACACCGAACTCCTGAACGCCTTTATCAATTTGCAAAAGAAGCAAAAGAAGCAGGGTTTAAAGTTTTAATTGCCGGTGCGGGGGGTGCAGCGCATCTTCCAGGTATGTTAGCAGCCCTTACTCCTCTTCCTGTTTTTGGCGTTCCAGTGCATTCTCACTCTCTTTCTGGTCAAGATTCTTTGCTTTCAATCGTGCAAATGCCAGCAGGGATACCCGTCGGCACATTAGCAATTGGCAAAGCAGGCGCAATTAATGCAGCACTTTTAGCCGCAGCCGTTATGGCCGTTTATGACCATGATCTCGCCCAACGATTAGAAGATTGGCGTCAACAACAAACAGCCAATGTCGCCCAAACGCCTGTAACGGAGGTTTAAAATGGCACCGTTTTTCAACACCTCCTCAGCCAACACCACCTCGTCCAACACCACTCCCTCCAACACCACCTCGTCCAACACCACTCCCTTCACCATGTTACCTCCAGGCAGCGTCATTGGTTTAATCGGGGGGGGACAATTAGCGCGGATGCTCGCCATAGCGGCCGCAGAATTAGGATTTCGAACCGTTATTTTTTGCCCTGAAGCCGATTGCCCAGCCGCTCAAACAGCAAACAACCATATTGTTTCCTCCTATGACGATATATCAGCTTTAGATCATTTTATTTCTCAGTGTGATGTTGTCAGCTATGAATTTGAAAATCTTTCGCTTCAAACGGTTCAATATGTAGAAAAGAGTAAGCCTGTTTATCCTTCTTCCAAAGCATTAGAGATCACGCAAGATCGACTTTTTGAGAAGCAATTTTTGCGTGATCAAGGGATTGGCACCGCGTTATGGCACGCTGTTGACAATTCTTCTTCTATTCTTTCCGCTCTTGATACCTTAGGCGGACGTGGTCTTTTAAAGACGCGTCGTTTTGGTTATGACGGGAAAAACCAGATCAAGCTTGATCACCCAGATGAACAAACCCTTGACGAAGCCTTAAGGACTTTTCAAGAACAGCCTTGTATTTTGGAAGAAATAGTTCCTTTTTTATCGGAAATTTCGGTTCTCTCGGCACGTACAAAACAAGGAGAACATATTTTTTATGACTGCCCTGAAAATCAACACAAAAATGGTATTCTTCATAAGTCCTTTGTTCCATCACATATTCCACTTGACGTGCAAAAAGCAGCTCAAGAAATCAGTGTAACAGTCATGGATGCCCTCGATTATGTTGGTGTTCTTTGTATTGAACTTTTTGTCTTAACGAATGGTCATCTTTTAGTGAATGAATTAGCACCGCGTGTCCATAATTCTGGTCATTGGACACAAAAGGCATGCATAACTTCACAATTTGAACAGCATATACGTGCTATTTGCGGACTTCCCTTAGGTAGTCCCTATCGCCATAGCGATTGCCAAATGACCAATCTTCTTGGTAACAATTTTAGCACGTTAAAATATTTTCTGAAGCAAGAGCGCACATCGATCCATTTATATGGCAAAAGCACTGTTCACCCCAACCGCAAAATGGGGCATATCATCCAATTACTGGGACCAGCCAACAAATCTTAAGCCCACATATATACAAATACTTTTTCACACTTTTCCCCCAAATGAACTGAAAAAACAACCTCTCCCCCACACCGATATCCAGCGGCTTCAAAAGCGCCCCCCCCCCTAACCTTTTAATTCGCCCCTGAAAGGGCGTGAAGCCCTCCTACAAGCTCCTTCTCTCTTAAAAACATCACCTCTTCCCCTTCCAAACCGCTTCATCCTACACGAACATCTCATCCGCCCTCAAAAACAAAGCTTCACTCCACACCGATATCCAAGCAGCACAACAAGCGCTCCCAACCCTTCAACTCCACCCCCTAGCTCTTCTCCTCTTCCTTTTCTCAAAAATATCCCCCCACGGCTAAAAACAATCCACCAGCCCCCAATTTCACTACCCCTCCACCTCCCACAGCATAAATATTCCCCTATAACATACGCAGCCCCTTCATTTTTCTTTTAATGCCAATCTTTAAGAAATAGACTGATCTATTGCACCCCATAGATACCAATCCCCATGATTGCGCTTTTATTGTCTCTAGCTTCTCTTCTTATGTTCATTTTTTCACAAAAGCATTTTCACAAAAGCATCGTTTTGTTTTCCATAAAATCGCTGCAAAGAGGTAAAACGTATTACTCTCCCCAAACAACTCTCGAGAATTCGGCCCAATATCAGCCAGACGATAGCCCCCTCCAGCATAGCAACTTTCTTCTTTTTCTCCTCTCTCTTTTTCCTTCAACGGATAGAAGATTTTCTCCTTTCGTTAATTCCCCCCAACACATTCCTCGAAAAGGTTTCCTGAACTTCTCCCCAAAGGCTTAAGTTTCTTCTTTTCAGATCAATTTTTCTTCTCTCACGCCCCCTCTCTTTTCAGCGCATCCATTTTCCTACCTTTTAATCCTGTTAAAACAATGAATTATAAGGTGCATCACCACCGTATAATGCGCATTGGTTTTATGGCATCTCTTTATTGCATCTCGCACAATTCTTTATGAACTCCCCTTATCGTAAACGCACTTTGTTTACGCATATTCTTAACCACCCATAAGAGATTGTCTGTAACTCTCTAATCCTGCTCAGCAATGACATTCGTCACCCCCAACAGACCAGCGCTTCATGAAGTTCCCACAATTTTTCTCAATCCAAGCTTCTTTCAAGAGCACCTAATAATTTATAAATATAAATGTTTATTTTATTATCCTGATAAAGCTAAACTATACTTTTTAATACTATTATTTTAACACTATCATTGCCTTTAAAACGCTCATTATGCGAAAAAATACTTCACTTCTAACAATAATAAAATAATTTCGCTTGTATCTTATCTTAATATGTGATTAACGTTCAGCACAAACTTAGATCTTTTTATAGCAAAAATACCATACAAAAGGGGAAAATAATGGAGGGTATCTCTTCAAACAAACTCAAAGATGAAAACAATGAAAATAAGGAAGCAACTTTAAATGAGGCACAGTCTGTTCCTCCTCAAAAACGTAAAGGGGGTCCATTTAGACATATGTTGTTCCTCTTTCTTTTAACCTTTCGTAAACCCATTGTTTTCGTAACGAAAATCCTAGCGATAGGCTTTTTATTAATGGCAGGAATTCTTTGTCTAACATACCTCGCAGTAGGAAGAGAGTCATTACCCCTATCGATCGGGATACCAATGATCATTACGTCAGCTCTCTTTGGCATTTGCAACATGTATATAAATTGGTATTATGACATGCTTTTATTACGTTTATCGCCAGACAATGTGAACCTTTCACTCTTTCAATAAACATCATCATAGACCACCCTTGGGAAGGTCAAATTTTTCTACAGCATGGATATTAAAAGGAATTCAAACTATCCACATTCAAGAGCCAAAGTATATTCTCACTATACTGGTTCCCTCACCGGATAATTTGAATTCCCCCTCCGTTTGACAATATCCAGCACTCCACCCACGTAGAAATAATTGGGTTGCAAAAAATCATAAACTATTGCCTTAAAAGAGAAATTTATGCATAATCTTTCACTCTAACAGCACAGATTTAATCCCTCATTAAAAGTACCGAGCGCTCCGCTCCGTCCCTGATCTCCACGTCAAAGATATAATTACAGGATATGATTACAGCACTAAGCTTATCCATTCCCAAACCAAACATCCTCTCACCCCTCACGTAAAATAAAAAGCCTCAAACAGAAGACACTTGTGTTGCCAATTTACGCACTTGTTTTAAAGAAACACTTGGCCAATGCACATTGCCACCACTTCACAACAGTAGCCCCCGTCATAGAGTGAAAGCTCTCGGTAATAGCTTAAACATTCATAGTGCACCACCCTCTTTAAACTTATGAAGCGTAAACGCCAACCTCATCATACCGCTTTGCCAGTCTCCAATGTTACAACACTCTTAGCATTTGAAAGCATTCATAAAAGACCGTTTTATTCCTTATCTTCAAGTATCTTTACCATAGATCAATCCCGCTTGTGATATGCAAGCAGCGAATGCTATGCTTAAAGATACACAGATTTGCAATGAGAAAACCTTAAGACTATGCGAAACTCTTATTTTACTATGTTTTCTCTGAACAATAGAAATTTATCCTTATCAATTCATCATCTTCGTCATCATCATGCGGTTTATTTTTTAGGTTTTAAGAATAAGCCTTAAGAATATCCTCACACACGAACAAAAAACACCTCATGTTATAAATTTTACATGAGCCTTACTAAACGATGATATTTTACGAAAAAACAGGATTATTTTCTCACAAATAGGAAGCTTTTACTTTTTTCCACTCTTTGTGCTTTTTTATGTCCTTTTTTTTTACGAGAAAATTTTTACCTTCAAGGCCAACCCTTAACACACCCTAAGGAATTTGTAAGGGATATACCCTTGACAAGAATAAGACTTCTTGTTAAATCTCTCTTACTTTTTTGCAATTTTCACTTATCGTTGTGCTAATGAAGTGGTTAATGCGTACCTTAAGAGTGCGCTTTTCTTTTTGTGATCACAGTGAAAAAGTGTATCGTGTGATGTTATCATGCAAGTACGATATCGCAATGCAATGCTCATAGAGTAAGCAGTCTATTGGGGTTGTAATATTGTATTTTCGTGTTTTAATATTGTATTATAGTATTGTGTTACGTAAACTATTTAAACGGTGAATATGATGAAAATTAAAAATTCGCTTAAAGCACTAAAAGAGCGCCACCGTAACAATCGTTTGGTGCGTCGTAAGGGTCGTGTTTATATTCTTAATAAAACGAACCCACGTTTTAGAGCACGTCAGGGCTAATTCTTTTAGGACTAATTTCTTTAGGATCAATGTTTTTATGCCTACTTTGATTGTAGGCTTAAAAAGATTTTCTTGCGTTTTTTTGGTTATAAGTCCGTTGATTACAAGTCTAGTATTTGATAATATTTGGTGATTTATCTTTTGGGGGCTTGTTTTTATGGATTCTTCTATTTTTTTAAAAGCCTTTCGATTTTTTCAGCTGCGTTTTTTCTGTATTTTTCAGCGTGCGTTTTTTCTTTTTTTTGTTGGTGTTTTTTGTTTTGTTCCCTCGAGCTATGGGCAAAATCCTCCTTCTCTTCCTGAAGATCGGCCTTCTCCACAATCGCTTTTACCATTAGATGATCTTATTCCCAATTCTCCTCCCCCTTCCTCAACGCCCTCCGATTCTGATTCCTCGGCGGTTATTCTTGAAGATCTTGACAAAGAGCAGCTTTCCCATGTTGACAGAGTTAAGCAACGCAAAGAAGCAGAAATTTCACGTTTACTCAAAGAATTGAAATATTGTGCTGATGTTGCTAAAGCGAAAAAGATCAGTCAACAACTTCAACATTTATGGTCCCAATCGGGGAGTGAGACGATTGATCTTTTAATGTCATGGGCTGAAAATGCACTCAACAGCGACGATTATGGACTTGCGCTTGATTATATTGATAATGCTCTTGCACTTTTACCTACTCATGCTGAAGCTTGGGTAAGGCGTGCTTGGATTCACATTCAACTGAACGATTTCAAACTTGCCCTGCTTGATCTCAACCATGCTCTTGAACTTGAGCCGCGCAATTATAGTGCTTTTTTTGAACTTGGCGTTGTCATGGAAGCAACGGAGCGTCCCAAACTTGCTCTTAAAGCTTATGAAACAGCATTGGATTACTATCCACAAATGCGCAGGATTCAAAAGCGCGTTCAAGCTCTGTTAGACGAACAATCACCCCAAGCTCTTTGAAACCATTCAAGAATAAGACGCTTTACGGAATCCTTTCAAACCTAGATAAGACGCAAGCCGGCTTCACATTCCACTCAATAAACTGCCCCTGCTTATAACCCCCCCCAATTGACAGTGTCTTTTTTTGAAACTTAGCCATTACCATGGAAGCAACAGAGCGTTCAAAACTTGGCTCTTAAGATTGATGAAACAGCATTGGATTACACTCCACAAATGCGCAGGATTCAAAAGCGCGTGCAAGCTCTGCTAGACGAACAATCACCCCAAGCTCTTTAAAACCATTCAAGAACAAGACACTTTACGGCATCCTTTCAAACCTAGATAAGACGCAAGCCGGCTTCACATTCCACTCAATAAACTGCCCCTGCTTATAACCACACCCCCCACACACAATTGACAGTGCCTTTTTTGAATTTGAACTTTTTTTGTATTACAGGCAGCGTCCAAACACTTCCAATATGCCCCTTACAGAATTTCTTCTCATAGCAAGCATACGGGCTTCACGCCTAAGTCCTCTTCACGCCGTTTCTTCTTTTCACACCTTCCATCATGGATAAAAAAAATTGTAAACACGATCCTCAAAAAATACTTTTTGAAAAAAGCTTAAAACATCGCTTAGCGCCTCTAATAAACTATCACCGTCTGTTTTTTATTTATGAGCTTCAACCATATAGAAGCACATACCGTATCGGCTCTCCTCCACCCCTCAAAGTTGATAAAACAGCCCTGAAATATGGCTTCACAAAGCAAAAACTTCAAAGGTGCAACACCAATTCAACCAACATCCTTGAATAAGAAATATTCCTTTCAAAACTCCTCCAAGCATTACCACGAAACATAAAAATCAAGTACTGTCCCAAAAGAGCCAATCAAGCCATTGCCAATAAACCGTTCTGCGTCACTCAATCACCCACCCCCACTCATATTTTTTGCTTTTTTACTTTGAATAAGCCATCCATCATACAGCCATTTCGAGCAACCACCGACAATATCATCAATCTCTCCTGAAATACTTCATGAAAAAGAAGAGAGCGAAGTTATTTTATCTCTAGCAGAAGCTCTGAAATTGTTTTATATTAAGGAGGGTGTTCTGCGCTTCTCGACAGGAAATAACGTATTCCTGAGACCTTAATGATCTCCAAGGGAGCTGTCCCTGATCAAGCCCGTGGGCTTTTTCATATGGCGCCCACCTATTTGTATAGGTTCCCGGGATCAGCTTTTTCCATCGGCTGTTGTGGATCACCCTTTATTTATATAACTTTTTTACATCAAATTTTTCCAGCTAAAATTGAGAGCGTCCTTTTACATAAGACCAATGACGATACTCTCTTTTCAAGAAATAAAAATTACGATAGGCTTTATTTTATAAAACAAACAGCACTGACAAAATAATCCCCTCTGTGAATCTGCTTCATCCCTTCGCACGCAAGCAACGCAAAAGCGGCTTGTCGCACCAAGATGCCCCCTAAAGAGCACACACTTTTTTTCATGCTTTTTTTTTCATGAGCACAGCTCTTGTCCATACAGAGATTTACAAAACGCCAACAATGGATAAAATACCAGCATCTTATAAAACAATTGACGAGACAATGACAAATAATCCCCTCTATGAATCTGCTTCACCCCTTCGCACACAGCAACGCAAAAGCGGCTTGTCGCACCAAAATACCCCCTAAAGAGCACACACTTTTTTTCATGCTTTTTTTTCATGAGCACAGCTCTTGTCCTAACAGAGATTTACAAAACGCCAACAATGGATAAAATATCAGCATCTTATAAAACAATTGACGAGACAATGACAAATAATCCCCTCTATGAATCTGCTTCATCCCTTCGCACACAGCAACGCAAAAACGGTTTATCGCGTCGTGATGCTCTTTTAACAGAAGAGCGTGCACTCTTTTCGCAGCGTGCTTGTTGCCACTTTATTGAATACCTTGAAAAGAAGGGAACCGATTTTTCACGCCTCATTTTAGCAGGCTATTGGCCCATTAAATCGGAAATTGACCCGCGTCCTTTACTGGATGCTGTAGCGTTACGCGGTGGGCATTTAGCCTTACCAGCAGTTCTTGATTCCACCACCATGATTTTCCGTGCATTTTCGCCCAGCACAATTTTAGAGCCCATGCGTTTTGGCACCTTTGGTCCGGGTGCAGACAATGACGTTGTTGCCCCCAATAATATTATTGTTCCGCTTTCTGCGTTTGATCGTCAATGTCACCGTCTTGGCTATGGAGGAGGATACTATGACCGTGCTGTTGCAGCTCTTGAAAAACAAGGGCATCAAATGATATTATGGGGCATAGGATTTTCATGTCAGGAGGTTTCCTCTATTCCTCCGACAGAATATGATCTACAGGTACAAGGAATTTTTACAGAAAAAGGTTTCTTAAAATGTTAAAATGTGATTAAAGCGCCTATGCGTTTTTTATTTTTAGGTGACATTGTTGGTAGCACAGGCTGTAAAGCTGTTTTTGAACACCTTCCTCAACTGATTGAGAAATGGCAGCTTGATTTTGTTGTGGTAAATGGTGAAAATGCCTCTGGTGGTTTTGGTCTCACACAAGAAACGTATCAAGATCTTTTGATAACCGGTGTTGATGTTGTCACCACAGGTAATCATGCTTTTTCTCACAAAGAAGCATTGCAGTATGCCCATGAGAGTGATCGTTTTTTACGCCCTGCCAATTTTTCGAAAGAAACTCCTGGAAAAGGTTCTGGTGTTTTTACGGCAAAAAATGGCGCCCGTGTTCTTGTCGCCAATCTGTTGGGCAACGTTTTTATGCCGTGTAAAGTAGAAGATCCATTTGAAACAGCGGAAAATATTCTGCTTGCCTGTTCGTTGATGGAGCAAGCCGATACGATTATTTTTGACTTTCACGCAGAAACGACAAGCGAGAAGCAATGTTTTGGCCATTTTCTTGATGGTCGTGTAAGTGTTATCGTTGGCACACATACGCATATTCCCACGGCTGACGCGCAGATCTTAGAAGGTGGGAGCGCCTATTTAACAGATGCAGGCATGTGTGGAGATTATAACTCCTCTCTTGGAATGGATAAAGAAGAACCCTTACACCGTTTTCTTTATAAGACGAAGCAAGATCGTTTTGAACCGGCATGTGGTCCTGCCACCCTTTGTGGTTTAGCGGTTGAGATTTCAGATCGCACAGGTTTAGCAGAAAAGGTCTCGGCGGTACGGATTGGTCCTCATTTAAAGCCTGAAGTTCCGGATTTTTGGTAGCTTCTTTTAAGCCACCCCTTTGATAGTTTCTTTCCAAGATTTCCTTTTGAGAACTCTATTTGGCAAGACGACTTTTCCAGCCCTTCCCAAATCCCTACTAAAAACACCCCGCCCTCCAATTTGCCTAATACAGCAACTTTTCTAGCACAAATAAGTCACTCTTTTAAAAAAAATAAAGGATAAAGGATAAAATTTTTCGTGATTTTTAAAACGATGAGAAGGAGGTTTTATTTGGACATTTCTGCGGGGGGGGGAGGAGAAATGTTAACCCCCTTCTCTAGAAAAAGCTTTATATAATAATTTATTATTTAGCAAGAGCCTCTTTAATCTTTTTTTTGATTCTAACGAAAATTTAATCTTAAAATTGCTTTTTGCTTTTTAGGTTTGAGCTCTCTAAAACTTTTCAAAAGGATGTGCTCTTCTTTACTTGAAATCCTTTCATCACAGCAATACAAGACATTGTCTTTTGTTGAGAGATCCGTATAGAAAAAAGAAATGGGAACATTGAGAATATCAGCAATTTCCTGTAAACGCCCAGCTCCTATACGATTAGAGCCTTTTTCATATTTTTGGATTTGTTGAAAAGTCACCCCTAACTGGCTGCCTAATTTCTTTTGCGACATTCCCAGCATTGTTCTTTTAAAGCGAATTTTTCTGCCTATCGAAATATCGTTAAAGTGTGGATTTTTAGCTTTCACTTCAAGCTCCCCTGCCGGTTGCGAGCGCCTCTTATGCGTATTCCGGGAGTCAAAAACACTGAGTTCAGTCAGCTTTTTTGCTTTTAGTGCTAGAGAGCACCTGGACATAGCAAAAACTCCCGGAATCCCGGGACACCCACAAGAGTAGGTTCATTTTTACGCTCGGATTTTAGGGGTTTTTGAATCCCTCTTGGTCGTTGCGTATACGACCAAAATTACAGTGTTATTTATAAAGCAATTTCAGGAAATTAGCAATAAAATTTAAAAACAGTCTTTATTTGTATTTTTATAAGAGGCAGATAACCTCTCATTTTTGATTAAATTATATACGAACGAAGTGAGCGCTATTTATTGAAATAAGTATAAGATCATAATCAAGAGATGCTAGACGTATTAGCTCGTAGTAAAAACCTTTCATAGACATCATTAGCAAACAAGCAAAGAAATATCATGATAACAAAACCAATGACCATTGCTGTTTGGTGTTCATAGGGTGCAACTCTCGCTGTGTATCCCCAAAAAAGAAAAATAGGAATAAAACCAAGCCACCAACAAAGAAGTTTAAGAAGGCAAAAACTGGTTTACGAATGAATAATAAAATAAGGAAGATTGCGTAAAGCAACTTTTTAACTATTACAGCCAATATTCTACGTATTATCTTGAACACCCCACGCATTATAATTGATAAGATACTCTTTTTATGTCTTGATTTTTTTGGTGTTTGTATTCTTAGCAGAAAGATCGTTTATGACTTTCTCCCATTTTCAAGCCACTATATTATAAAAATGTACTATAAAAATAATTTATCTCTAATTATATCATCCAAAAATACAACAATATTTTATTCATTTTAACTAAAAAATAGATGCTTTATTAAGAAGAAAAGCTATTTTCATTAGTAAGAGCTGTTAAATCCTTACGTCTAAAATAGATAGAGCGTCCACAACGAACAGGTGGTTGCCCTTGCATAAGAATAATCTGTTCGTCTTTTCGCATTTCTTGTGTTATTTCATGCGGATATATTAAAGGTCTATGCTGGGTGTTTATATTTTCTGTCCCTCTTGTATGGAATCCTCCTAGAGGTTTGCTTGAATCTTTCACTTCAATGGTCATTTGACCACATGCCTTAGATATATTTTCAGCAGTTTTAATATCTTTTATTGCGGCATAGCTTACAAAAGCACAATTTTCAAACCATGTCATAACGCCTGACGAACCGAAATAGTGTTCTATTTGATCTACAGACTTGTAAAAAAGCATGAGAGATATACCATATTTGCGTCCATGATCACGTGCTTCTTCTAAAATGTTCATATATCCTAAAAGATCAGCATTATCTAAAATAAAGAGCGCTCTTTTTGCATAATTACCATTAGCGGCTTCCATAGCTCTGAGAAAAGAGCCAACAAGGACACGCCCAACACCTGGATAAGATTTTAAAATTTTTGAGGGGATATTTAGAAAAATATCAATATTTCCCTTTGTTATATCGGTAGTTTTAAAATCATGACCACTGATAAGGTTTGCATAGTTAGAGAGTGAAAGCCATTGTATATCTTTTGCAGCAGTAGAATAGACATCTGAGAAAGTTTGTTCAGCCATATTTGTAAACACCCCAAGGGTTTCACGAATAAATTGGGATGGAGAATTTGATCGTATAGATTGCAATTTTCCAATCACGGATGGTTCTGGCATTGACATGATCGTATGAAGGGTTTTTAAGTTTTTTTCCTTTAATGTGTATTCATCAGAAAAGACAATATGCGCAAGTAGTCCTGTTAACAAATTATGTGCCTGTAATACAAAAAATTGATCAGTCGAAGTTGATTTGTCGTTTTCAGAAAGAAGGAGTCTAGCAACTTCAACCAACCCCGCTTCTCTTTCATAAAGGGGTAGATTTTCATCTAACAGCCAATCTAAAGGATTAAAAGTTTCCGTTGAAGAACCATGAGGATCAAGAACGTATACTTTTCTGTTTGACAGCTGCCTTGTTTTTTTTACCATTGGAGCGACTTCAGTTGAAGGGTCAAAAACGATCAGTGGACCGGAATATTTGAGACAAGTTGGAATAACATTACTGGTTGTTTTATAACCACCAGAACCAGCAAAAAATAACATATGAGTTGAATCAAAATTAAGTTTATATGTCAACAATGGCTGGCGACCACCTTTTCCCCATGTTGTTTTGTCTTTAGGATTAAAAGGGACATCTTTAACAATATCTTTGTCGACTCTATAGCGCTCTCCTATGACGACTTCGCCATCACGAGGAAAAATCTTTTCAAGGCGTTTCATACTCATCCATTGAACACCACCAAAGATCGTATTTTTTGAAATTTTCAAAGGTGAAGCTTTAGGTAATGACAGTTTTATCGTGTAACCAAGGATAATAAAGCCAATAACAACACCCCATAAAACCATCCTATCAAAGAAAGGAAAAACATCCGCCCATGTCATATTATCTTGACCTACATATGGACTAAGTCTGATATATTCATTTGCACTATAATAAGTTGCAAACAAACCAAAGATGATCATGGACGAAATAGTGATATTTTTTCTGATATGCCTTTTTTGTAATAAGATGAATGAAGAACATGAAAATGCAATAAGGATTAAAATATCCAGTGGCTTTGATCTTACAAACCAATAAGCATCAGGCGTCGTTCCATTTTCTGTAATGTTATTGATGGTTATATTGACCAAAAAAGCTACAATGATTGAAAAGATGAGTGGCAATGCTAAAAATATAATCTGTTTTTTGTCTAATTTATTGACCATTTTCCCCCCTGCATACCAGAAAAAGCTTCTCTTCCTATTTTTTCGAAATTTTTGAATTTTTATCAAGTTTTGAAACGTAAAGCAAACCATCTTAAGATGAAAGACTTATCTGCCTCTCTAAGACGGGCTTTTATAAAAAGCTCCCCTAAACTAATTTTTTCAAGAATTTTTCCAAAGTTTCTTTGATGCTTCACGCGCTATTTAAATTTCTTACTTAACTCTTTTACGACACTGTATATGCTTCTTAACAGAAAAAAAAACCAATAACAATACGCATTAGTGTTCACTGAAAAAAAAAGCGCGGTTTATCATGTTGTGCCGTAAAACCTTGTTGTTTAGAGCCGTGATATAAGGCATGTAAAACTTTCCATATTAAGTGTTTTTAGAGTGTGTAATAAATGGGCATGGCTTGCCCCGTAACGCCCTTTTTAAAGTGAACCACATGAATGGGTCAGGAGTAGGTCACCCCCCCCGCCAACAGAAGCCGGACTGTTTACAGAGCAGCCCTTAAGTCAGGAATATGCATCCTTTAGAGCGTAGAGCGGGAGGAAATCAAACACAAAATTGCCTTCTGTTTTTGAGGTTTGAGCTCTCTAAAACTTTTCAAAAGGATGTGCTCCTCTTTGCTTGCGATCCCTTCATCACAGCAATACAAGACGTTTTCTTTTGTCGAGAGATCCGTATAGAAAAAAGAAATGGGAACATTAAGAATATCGGCAATTTCTTGTAAACGCCCCGCCCCTATACGATTAGAGCCTTTTTCATATTTTTGGATTTGTTGAAAAGTCACACCTAACTGGCTACCTAATTTCTTTTGCGACATTCCAAGCATTGTTCTTTTAAAGCGAATTTTTCTGCCTATCGAAATATCGTTAAAGTGTGGATTTTTAGCTTTCACTTCAAGCTCCCCTGCCGGTTGCGAGCGCCCTCGCATTGGTATTCCGGGAGTCTGAAAGTACTGAGTTCGAATCAGCTTTTTTTGCTTTTAGTGCTAGAGAGCACTTGGACATGGCAAAAACTCCCGGAATCTCGCGATACTTATAAAGCAGGCTAATGTTTCATCTTGGATTTTCAGGCTTTGGGTTACACCATTCAACCACACTGTACGACGAGAACCCTAGTGCTTGTTCATAAAATAATTTCTGGAGACCAGCAATAAAATTTAAAATAGTGTTTCTTATCTCATGAGACAATCAAACACAAATTGCTTTCTGTTTTTGAGGTTTGAGCTCTCTAAAACTTTTCAAAAGGATATGCTCTTCTTTACTTGAAATCCCTTCATCACAGCAATACAAGACATTTTCTTTTGTTGAGAGATCGGAGTAGAAAAAAGAAATGGGAACATTGAGAATATCAGCAATTTCTTGTAAACGCCCAGCTCCTATACGATTAGAGCCTTTTTCATATTTTTGGATTTGTTGAAAAGTCACACCTAACTGGCTGCCTAATTTCTTTTGCGACATTCCCAGCATTGTTCTTTTAAAGCGAATTTTTCTGCCTATCGAAATATCGTTAAAGTGTGGATTTTTAGCTTTCACTTCAAGCTCCCCTGCCGGTTGCGAGCGCCTCTTATGCGTATTCCGGGAGTCAAAAACACTGAGTTCAGTCAGCTTTTTTGCTTTTAGTGCTAGAGAGCACCTGGACATAGCAAAAACTCCCGGAATCTCGCGATACTTATAAAGCAGGCTAATGTTTCATCTTGGATTTTCAGGCTTTGGGTTCCACCATTCAACCACACTATACGACGAGAACCTTGGTGCTTGTTCATAAAATAATTTCTGGAGACCAGCAATAAAAATTAAAACAGTGTTTTTATCTCATGAGACAATCAAACACAAAATTGCTTTCTGTTTTTGAGGTTTGAGCTCTCTAAAACTTTTCAAAAGGATGTGCTCTTCTTTACTTGCGATCCCTTCATCACAGCAATACAAGGCATTTTCTTTTGTCGAGAGATCGGAGTAGAAAAAAGAAATGGGAACATTGAGAATATCAGCAATTTCTTGTAAACGCCCAGCTCCTATACGATTAGAGCCTTTTTCATATTTTTGGATTTGTTGAAAAGTCACACCTAACTGGCTGCCTAATTTCTTTTGCGACATTCCCAGCATTGTTCTTTTAAAGCGAATTTTTCTGCCTATCGAAATATCGTTAAAGTGTGGATTTTTAGCTTTCACTTCAAGCTCCCCTGCCGGTTGCGAGCGCCCTCGCATTGGTATTCCGGGAGTTGAAAGAGCTGAAACTTGACTCAGCCTTTTGCTTTTAGTGCTAGAGAGCACCTGGACATAACAAAAGCTCCCGGAAATCCGGGATATCCATAAAGCTGGATAAATACGTGTCTCAAGTTTAGGGTCTTTCATTCCCTGTTGATCGCTGCGTAGACGACCAAAACATTCTCTTACCAATAAAGTAATTTCATGAAATTAGCAATAAAATTTAAAAACAGTCTCTATTTGTTTGTTTTATGAGCCCCACCCGCCTCTCAAACTTTTATGCCCGCTCGTAAAAACTCCAAAACCATGAAATAAAACCCACGTTTATTGAGAGGACTAATAACCCTTTATTTTTGAGATCAAGCCTCCCAAAAGCACACCTAACAACATATCACCCCCTCCCAAAGCCATTTTTGAGAGACATCTTACAGATTTACACTGTGATACGTTGGATTTTTGCGCCACAACGAGCCAATTTTTCTTCTAATCTCTCAAATCCACGATCAAGATGATAAACACGATTGACGATTGTTTCCCCCTTTGCTGCCAATGTAACAAGAGTAAGAGGGCTGCAATCACAAGAGAAACAACAAGCACGCAAATCCGTCGCCATGATGAGGCCCCCCTTGCAAATTCTCTGTTCCACGAGACGGTTGCCCTCTCGCCCATCAAGCTTTATCTGTGCCCTCAAGCGATTGAGTTCTTGAACATGCATAAAACGATTTTCGAAAACCGTCTCTGTAATTTCACGCGCTTCCCTCAACCCCGCGTCATGAGCGCCATGAACGAAACTTAGACAATAATCACGAGCCTCCTCAAGAGTGAGAGAAGCAAAACTTTACACGAAAGAAAAACCATTCCGAAAAGAAAACAGCAGCCACAAAAGCCATACCCTTGAAAAATGGAGATTTGAAAGAACTATTGAGAAAATCATCAAGAATGTACGGCTCCAAAATTCCACAAGCAAGAGAGTAAACCATTAAAAATGCACCAGCCAAGCCCAGCGCCCCAAGCCCAGCCCCTCCCAACAAGCAAACATTGTGTTAAAACGCCCCCAAGCAATCGCCCCCCTCAACCACAGCGCAAAGCATTCAGCATATCTTTAACAGGTTTACACTTTGAAAGCTTTACACTGTGATACGTTGGATTTTTGCGCCACAACGAGCCAATTTTTCTTCTAATCTCTCAAATCCACGATCAAGATGATAAACACGATTGACGATTGTTTCTCCCTTTGCTGCCAATGCTGCAATCACAAGAGAAACAGAAGCACGCAAATCCGTCGCCATGACAGGAGCCCCTTGCAAATTCTCTGTTCCATAGACAGTTGCCGTCTGCCCATCAAGCTTTATCTGTGCCCCTAAGCGATTGAGTTCTTGAACATGCATAAAACGATTTTCGAAAACCGTCTCTGTAATATGCGCGATTCCTTCAGCCCGTGTCATGAGCGCCATGAATTGCGCTTGGAGATCAGTTGGAAAAGCAGGATAAGGTCCTGTTTTAATATCAACGGGCATAATTTTGGTGTTCTTTGGATTTCGCTTAATATGAATTCCTTGAGGTTCTATTTGAATCTCGAGTCCTGTTTTTTGGAGCACCTTAAGCACTTTTGTGAGATGATTAGGATTTGCATTTTTAAGAAAGACATCTCCTCCCGTCATAGCAACAGCCATTGCATATGTTCCCGCTTCGATTCGATCAGCAATAACGCGTACTCTAGCACCGTTGAGTTTTTTTACCCCTTCAATTGTAAGCGTTGTTGTTCCTTCACCGGTTATTTGAGCCCCCATAGCATTCAGGGTTCGAATAAGATTTGTCACTTCTGGCTCACAAGCCGCATTCTCAAGAGTGGTTGTTCCCTTTGCCATTGTCGCCGCCATCAGCAGCACATGGGTTCCACCAACAGTGACTTTAGGGAAACGATAGTGAGCACCTTTTAACCCCTTTAGCGCTTTTGCATGAACATATCCATTTTCGATAGTAATCTGTGCGCCTAAAGTTTTAAGTCCCTCAAGGATAAAATCGACAGGTCTTGTTCCAATAGCGCATCCTCCAGGAAGCGAAACATAAGCCTCTGCGCATCGTGCAAGCAGAGGTCCGATAACCCAAAAGCTTGCACGCATTTTTTTCACCAGTTCGTATGGTGCCCGTGTTGTAGCTATTTTTTGCGCCGTAAAATGAATTGTTCTTGAATTCACACATTCATCGTTAAACTCTTGTCCATCAACGGCATATCCAACACCATGATTATTGAGAATACGAATAAGCAATTCAACATCGGCCAGATGCGGAATATTTTCTAAAGTGAGCGTTTCTTCTGTAAGCAGCGCCGCAATCATAAGAGGCAATGCAGCATTTTTTGCCCCAGAAATAGGAATTGTTCCTTGAAGTTTTTCTCCCCCAACAATTTGAATAGAATCCATCGTGTTTTCCCTCTTTTCCTTTGTGCCTGCCCTTCCAAAGGATTGTCCCCCTTCGGGAAGTTATGCTTTATTAATCGTTTTAGAACGCATTCTAACTATGAGAACAAATTATTGAGAAGTTTGGTTGCAAAAATTTACTAAAAAACATTTTTTTGCATTTTAGAGCTTTTTGCATTTTAGAGTTCTGGTTGTGCTCTTTTTCGGCTTTGCTCTTTTCGACGTTTCAGGTTTTGACGCAATTGTTGTGCCAATCTTTCTTGACGTCGTTTTGCTTTTTCATCTTGATGATTAATTTCATTTTGTTTTTGTTTTTGATGCATTTGTGTCATTGCGCAACCTTTTAAACAGTGTTGAGCTTCTATCCAAGCAACTCATAACCTTAAATATTTAAGCATATAAGAAACATATGTCATGACATAAGATACGTTTTCTTGCAAGAATATACAAATGTTCTCTTGCCTATTTTCTGACAATATGGCACAAGACAGCGCAAAGATTGAAAAGGGCTGCGGTAGCTCAGTGGTAGAGCACTCCCTTGGTAAGGGAGAGGTCGAGAGTTCAATCCTCTCTCGCAGCACCATTTTATTCTTCTTTTGCCTCTCTCTTCTTGCCCTTATAAGTCTTCCCTATAAGCCTAAATCTTTTCCCCCAACCTTCATCGGCTTCATCAAATCCTCCATCCTTTAAACCATGCGCTTCAATAGCCTCAAAATCAGTAGCCTCAAAATCAGTAGCCTCAAAATCAATGGCTTCAAAATCAAGAGCCTCAATGCCACGCTTAATCTCTAAAATGCTTTGCGAACGGCTTTTGAAATTGACCGCCCCCCAAAGAATATCCCCCACCCCTTGCCTCCCCTCTCTTTCCTTGCCCCTCCCCTTTCCTTGCCTCTCCCTCTCTTTCATTTCTGTAAGATTGTCCCCCTTTACTCCTTCTCTTTGCCAAGCCTCACTATTGCAACAACTCTTAGCACTTGAGACGGTATAGGCATTTTTATTTTTTCAATATTTTATTTCTTGAATATTTTTCCCCACAAGCTCACCCTGTTTGTAATATGCAAATAAACGATTTTACTTGATTCAATATAAGAGCGTCTGAATAAGAAGGGTTGAAATAAGAACATCTCACACTATTTCGGGCTCTCATTGAAATTCAAATTAAATCTCAATAATGAATTATTATAAACTCATTGTTTAAACATATCCCATTGATACCTTTATCCGCCCCAAAATGAATAATCTTATCTTTCTAGCCTCTCTATCCACCTCAAGCAACACAAGCATTCCCTCTAAAAATTAGAATAAGCTTCATCGATCCTATTCGTCATTTACAACAGATCTAACAGAGCCATTTCCAGAACCTCCTCTCAACTCAACGCCTTTCCCATTCTCCCCACCCCTTACCAAAAGCAAAAAACAAACAGTGATAAAATCCCCCTCAATAAAGCTTTCACTAAGCACCCCACGCTCCCATATGGCAAACATCCCATATGGCAAACATCTCATATAACAGACATCTCATATGACAGGCATCCCCATATACTAGACATCCCATATGGCAGAAAATTGAGAGCCTGCCTTTTCAAAGAAGATCCCTCATTACCAATTTTATACACTATGGTTTTCCACGTGCTCTAAGCCTCCCTCTTTCAACACGCATCTTTTTTATACGAATACTTTGATTGATACGGATAGCGTTATTCGTCTTGCATAAGAGCCCCAAGAGCGAAAAGCTCTCTCCCTCTGTTCTATTGAAATCAATCACCCCTCTTCGCTTACACTTCACAAGCAGAAAGATCCGTATGGCGAGAAACTTTCCAAGAAAAGCATATCTCTTCGTAAGAAGCCTCCCAGTAAACGAGATTATGAATCGTCTCAAGAGCTACAGCCCATGCCGCAATTTTGGCAACGGGCCCCAAATAGTACCAACTTACTTTTTCATAAAGTAAAGATAGGGTGCGCAATGTTTATAATCTCTGGGGGTATAATCTACGGACTTTATAATCTACGGGGCTTGACCGTTATACCCCTCACGATATTATTCACAGGCGCCAGTATGAAATTTATGAACGCCGGCATAAAATGGCTGTGAAATGAGCTTAGAGCGAGATATCTTTATTAAAACAAGTGCGTGAATGTACAACAACAAGTATATTTCATTTGGAGTATTTTGGATATTGCCTACTCTCCCCACCCTAGGACAACCATTTTGGCTACAGATCCCCTTATATTTTCTGCATATTTTCTGCTGTCATATCTCCTCCAATAAGCTAAAACCCCACATATGCGGGGTTTTAGCCAGTACCACACCTTTATTTAGACACATTATGATCATTATAACCATTTTTATTAAATACGTTTTTACGTATATTTTCAACACAAAAATAACACATATTGATTTATTTAACAAAAATGACTTATAAAAGCTCATCAGAAACAAACGACAATAAATACCCTCTGTTTAAACACTTTATTTTCTTCGCTATAGCAATAAGCACTGTTTTATTCACGCATCATACAACGAGTGGATGTACAACAGATGGTCTTTTTGTTGGAAGTACTTCTCCGATCAATTGTATTTCAAAAGAATATATAAGACAGAAAATAAAAAAGAAGCTATTAGAAAAAGAACGCGAAAGAGAATGGTTAGAGCTTGAACAATTTTCTGTTAGCGCTTGTCTAGGTGGAAAATTTCCTGTTTATTATGGCGTTTCTATTATCGATTGTGTTTCAGAGGAAGAACTAAAACAAAATCGTCTTAATCAAAATCGTTTTAATAATGAAATTAATATAATGAACTTATTCCTGCAATGGTTTATCGTAGCATTCGTAATAACAACGATAATGTCTGTTCCCATAAGTTTACTTTGGCGTTTTAGATTTAAGGTTCCTGCCTGTTTATTTACAATAATGACAACCTTGGCTATTATTGCCGTCCCTTTTACATTTGATTTATCGTCTCTCTTTTAATCTATTTTTGTAAAAAATATTTCTAAAATATTAAAAACACCCTGCATTTTTAAGCGTTTTGAACTGTATCTCCTCTCATTTAGAGACAATAGCCCCAAGTACAGCCATGCCACTCAATACAATTTTCACCATATTTATAACATAAAAATAACACATGTCGATACATTCAAAAGAGATCAATTAAACGATCTTATAAAATAAGAGCAATACACAAAGTGGCTGTATTTAATGATAGTAAATGAAGACGATTATTATGGAATTCTTGGTGTAAGCTACGCATGCAACGATAAACAGATAAAATCTGCTTTTCGTAAATTAGCTCTGCAATACCACCCTGATCATAATTCTAGTACCGAAGCAGAACAAAAATTCAGAAAAATTTGTGAAGCCTATGAAGTTCTTAAAGATCCTCAAAAGAGAGCTGCTTACAATCAGTTCTATCATAAAACTTTTAAAGATAATGACAAGGCTTCTGAAATTAGTAGAAAGCAAGAGAACAGACGACAAGATAATACCGAGCATGTAATTGGTAGTATCATGAATGTAATTTTCATTATTTGTGGAATAATACCTATAATGTGTTATATAATTTCGTTTTTTACGTGGAATATACCACTAGGAATAATAAGTATAGGGTTATTAATTTTCATCAGTATAAAAGGATATTTGGTAAATATTGGTGCATTTATCTTCGGGATCATACTAATATCATTTATCAAAGTTATATGGAGAAGTATCTATTGATCAGTGCTTTTGAAGAGCTTTAAGATCAGCCCCACAGTGAATTCACAAGGTGTGGTCATTTTTGATTTTCTATAACAAAGTAGTGTAGAAAAACATAAAGATTATAATGTCTCTATCCGTTCTTTTCTTATTCTCCCCTTTCCTCCACCCCTCTATTTTTTCCACAACCCGCCCCCCAATCTTTCCCCCAATAAGCCCACTTGACTCCACACAGACTTTTTCTCATGCCCCTACATCCTTTTCCCATATCGGCTAAAAAAAACGCCCCTCAAACGACTCTTTCTTAATGAACAAAAGTACCACAAGGACCATTTCCTCTCCAATGAAAAAGCACTTGTCCGGCAACTTCGCCATCATGGGGGACTTTCATCGCGCCCCCAAACACGGCACAACACAAAAGCGGCCAGAAGCTCCCCGTTGTCCCAATACGTCTAAACAAGCTTTAACGACCTCCCCCGCCAAACACCTCCTTCCATTTTCCAGCATGCTTTACGTATCATTCCAAGCTCCCTACTTGCGTGCCGCAAAAACATAAAAACCGGCTCTTTTCCTCCTTGAACGTGCCTTTTTATAGGTTGGAACCTGTCTGTACTGCTGCTTCCCTCCCCCCTAAACCTCATTTTTGTTCTCCAGCATGCTTTCGTGTCACTCCAAGTCACAGGATAACGACCTGCCCCCTTCATCCCCACCATTTCCTCCTCATCCCGCTCCAACATTTCTCTTCCCAAAGCCGCGTATCTCCCCCTTTTCCATATCGGCTAAGAAAATCCCCCACGCCCCCGCAAAGCTCTCTCCCCCCAAGAACGAAAGCATAACGTACACCATTGTCACCACAATGAAAAAGCAACTCAGCCCTTTCATTGCGGCTCCCCCCCCAACACTCACCACAAAAGCACCCAAAATCACAGCCTCCATACCTCTGAACACTTAGCCTTACTCCCCATTCTCGCTTTCCCCTCCAGCATACGTCTTGTCTTCATTCCAAGCACCCTTTCCCCCCATTGCCCAACATGGCTTTCACATTCCTGTCCCCTAAAGTTCGCTATGCTCCCTGCTTCCCTGCGCCCCCTTATTTGGCACCCTCCTCCAACACAAAAACCAGCTCTTTTCCCTCTGCTCTTTCCTTTTTATAGAACTTTGCCTCTCCTCAACGCTACACAAGATCCCTTCCCACCCCGTCTCATTCTCGTTTTCCCCTCCAGCATACGTCTTGCATGCGCTCCAAGCACCCTTTCTTCCCCCTCCTTCAAAGCAATTTCTGTTCTTATATGAAAACCTGTCCCAACACTCTTAATTTGCTGTACCATCTTCTCCAAAGCCTCATTAAAACGGCTAATTTCATTTTCAAGCTTGCAAATATACGCTTCATCACGATAAGCCCGTTTAATCAAAGGAGGCATATCCGGCCAATAGAGCATTAAATCCACCCATTCGCGTTGAGAAATCCATAACCCTCCTTGACATTGTGCTTTATGTTCTGCTGGAAAGCCCTTTTGCATGAAATGAGGAATTAAAATTTCAGGTTTTTTTGTTTTAATTTCCAACAATCCATTTTTTCCAACAAAAGCATCGGGAGAAAATCCTTGTCCGCGATCATCAGCCAAAACAAAGCCAATACATTCAGGTTCTGTATGTGTCAGTTTCCCATAAAGCTGTCGCGCGCTTGGTTCTAATTCAGTCCCACGTCGCATAGAAAGTGTTGCCCCTTCATCAACGGTTTTTCCGGTAATTCTTTCTCCCGCCAATTTCATCATCACACTCTGATAGCGTGACGTTTTTTGCCCTTGTTTTGTTCGTGCCATAACCATCTCAAACAACGAAGCCGTAATCAAACCATTACGCGCTTGCTGCCATTCCTCTGTTCCTTGAATACAATCGATAATGATTGGCATAGTATTTCTCCCCTTCATCTTTAAGGTGTTTTTTTGCAACATATTCTCTTTGAAACATTCATATCTTTTAAGATGCATTCCCCACTAAGAATGACAGCATCCTTAAATATTGTGCTGCTGAAATCACAAAAGCTTTTGGAAACGCCCCCTCAACTTCCCCCTCCCCACAAGTTTCTCATCCCCTCCTTTTCCATATCAGCTAAGCCCCTCCCAAGCGGCGCCCTCCCTAGACGAAAGCATAACGCGTGATATTTTCTCCCCGATAAAAAAACCTCTCGCCCATCATTGCCCCCCTAAGGCTCAATACAAAAACGGTCAGAACCGCGCCCCCATAGCTTCTTCCTCTTCTTCCCTCTCAAACACCTTCCCTCATTTCCCAACATGCTTTCACATTCATATCCAAGCTCTTTGCACTCCCTGCGCTCCAAGCCCTCTACTTTCCCCCTCCTCCAACACTCTACTCCTTCCCCCTACACGGAACTTTTTTTAAAGATTGACATCTCCTCAACGCTATACGGCTGCCCCTTTTCCACACCTCATATCTCCCCTCCAGCATATGCCTTGCATACGCTTCAAGCTCTCCTCCCCCCACTCGTCCTCCCTCTTAACCAGCCAACCACCAACATTTTCCCCAACAAGCTTCCCCCCAACATCCCTCCTCCCCACAAGTTTCTCATCCCCTCCTTTTCCATATCAGCTAAGCCCCTCCCAAGCGGCGCCCCCCCTAGACGAAAGCATAACGCGTGATATTTTCTCCCCGATAAAAAAACCTCTCGCCCATCATTGCCCCCCTAAGGCTCAATACAAAAACGGTCAGAACCGCGCCCCCATAGCTTCTTCCTCTTCTTCCCTCTCAAACACCTTCCCTCATTTCCCAACATGCTTTCACATTCATATCCAAGCTCTTTGCACTCCCTGCGCTCCAAGCCCTCTACTTTCCCCCTCCTCCAACACTCTACTCCTTCCCCCTACACGGAACTTTTTTTAAAGATTGACATCTCCTCAACGCTATACGGCTGCCCCTTTTCCACACCTCATATCTCCCCTCCAGCATATGCCTTGCATACGCTTCAAGCTCTCCTCCCCCCACTCGTCCTCCCTCTTAACCAGCCAACCACCAACATTTTCCCCAACAAGCTTCCCCCCAACATCCCTCCTCCCCACAAGTTTCTCATCCCCTCCTTTTCCATATCAGCTAAGCCCCCCAAGTCGTCCCCCCCCCCAAGAACGAAAGCATAACGCACACCATTGTCACCGCAATGAAAAAGCACATGGGCCCATCATTGCGGCGCTCTCCCCCAGCACTCAACACAAAAACCCCCAGAAGACCCCCATTGTCCCAATATGTCTAAACAAGCTTTAACGACCTCCCCCGTCAAACACCTCCTTCCATTTTCCAGCATGCTTTACGTATCATTCCAAGCTCCCTACTTGCGTGCCGCAAAAACACAAAAACCGGCTCTTTCCCCTTGAACGTGCCTTTTTATAGGTTGGAACCTGTCTGTACTGCTGCTTCTCTTCCCCCTAAGCCTTCATTTTTGTTCTCCAGCATGCTTTCATATCACTCCAACCCCACTGGATAACCCGCTGCCCCTTCATTGCCTTATCCCCCAATGAACCAGCCGGCAACTTCCCCCCCCACACAAGCGTCCGCAATTCCCCATATATAGGGCTCTTTTCTTCATGCCCCCCCTTTCCATATCGGCTAAGAAAATCCCCGCAAAGCTCTCCCCCAAGCGGCTCCCCTAAGCTCCCCCCCCCAAGAACGAAAGCATAACGCACACCATTGTCACCGCAATGAAAAAGCACTTGGGCCCATCATTGCGGCTTCTTTTTTCAACCCTGCTACTGCACGACGGAAAAATCATGGCGGCAATATTCTTCCTCCAATTTTTTTGCCATAGACTGAGCCACCTCTTGCGATATAAAAAGTATAGCGTTGTGTTTTTGTGGTTCGAGTCTGATTAAATTTCGCGTGTTGCCAGCATAATAAAGTGGAAACCCTTGATACGAAGTCTTGAGATAACTTGGCATGTTTACCACCAATAATCTGTCAAGACATCACATGGGCGTAAACGATGCTGTTTTTCATAAGAGCCATAGAGATTATCTTCATAATCGCAAGCCGCTCTTTCATTTAAACAAGCATGATAAGCTTCACTATTCAAAATGAAGGGCTGCAATTGTGTATTTTCTTCATTCATTTCATGATTTTCGACATAAAAATCAGCGATTTGTTCCGTAACATCTTCAGCATGAGAAGTTGTCAGATCGAGTCGTAAAACTCTATAAACAGTTTCACATTCTTCAATCAGTTCGAGCACTTCTTCGATTTCGTCGATTGGTCCTTCATAAGTACAAGGATTTTCCTCTTCGCATAAAACGACAATGATTTCATCCTCTTTAACGAATGAAATATTTTTCATGATTTCCCCCTTTAGATAGTTGATAAAGCATAGCCTTGTCTTGACAAGACTAAATATAGCGTTAGTCTTATATCCTCTATAGGAGAGATGTCAACCATTTTATCCTTCATAAAAGATATATTTTAAATATCTACGGGGTTCAAATGACATATGTAAAGAAAAATCTATTATTCTTTGTTCCTCTCATGCCCCTTTGTTGTTCTCTATTTGTTCTTACAAAATTGCAATTATAAACACACAGGAGAGATAAAATGAGTGACATAATATTAATAAAACACTGGAGTCGCCTTGACTCAAAAGCACAGAAGGAAGTTATTTTGAAGCTTCGCCAATTGGTCGCCGCAAAAGAGTCAAAATCGCCTGTCTCTCTTGCGGAGAGAGTTTCGAAATAAGCTCTATAAATTCTTTATCTTCAGGGCTAGCCCCTTTCCCGTAAAGAATATAATTCATACTGATATTAATTTCGTGACAAATTCGCGAGAGAGATTCGATTGTTGGTTCTTTTCCTTCAGAAAGAATAGAATGAAGGTACCCCGCGCCTTTACCGGCAGCGAGGGAGATAGATCTTTTTGACCGCCCACTTTTTTCCAAAGCGATTCTTAATCTTTGACGCCAACCATCGATATTCATAATTTCACCATATAGCGCGTCTTTTTAAAAAAACACGTCCTTTTTATAAAACGGGCTTGCATTATCCTCTAAAAAGGATAAAATTAAGGAAACAAATTTTACTTTTTAGGGGGAATTTTTTTTATTTTTAGATCATAAAAACACTTTAACCACCCTACCGGATATAAAAGACCACCTCCAAAGCTTCTGCCCAAAAGCAAGTACGTTGAGAATGTGTGGTATTCTTTATTTTTTCCATCACCGCAATCTTAAACCGTAAGTTTGCATGCGCTTCAAGCACAGCCAATCATTTATAAGCATCGTAAAGAAGCCTCTAGTCATCATCGAACAGAGCCAAAAACAACACAAGTTAAATCCTTATTTGAGCTTTTATCATCAATAAAAATGTATAAAAAAGAAGAAAGTAGATTGCAGTATGAAATACGCTAATCAACAAGAAACTCCTCATTATGAATCGTCTAGGCTTCCATATGTTTGTTGGTATCAAAATGACTTTCTAGGAGGTGTACGTGGGATGCGCGCACACGAAATTGGAATCTATACGATTCTTCTCAATGAAATGTATGCCCGTGGCCGACCTTTAGAAATATCGAAAGAACGTTTAGCGCGTCTTTGTGGTTGTGACAAGCGAACTTTTGTTAATGTTTTAGAGATGCTCATCCAAGAGGGTAAGATTTTAAATTTAGCCAATGGATTATGGAACAAGCGTTGCGAAAATGTTTTTCAAGAGCGTGAAAAATTGCTTGAACAAAAATCCTTTGCGGGTCGTTCTTCGGCAAAAAAACGCAAGAAAATCAATGCAGAGATGCAACAACTGCTTAACGAAAGTCCAAAAGATGTTGCACAAAACTCAAAAGCTCAAAAGGCAGAAGAAAAGGAAACACCTTACGGTGTTTTAGAAAAGAAAATTTTGTTTGATGAGACAGAACCTTGTTTTTCCTGCGAAGAGAACTTTGAACAAAGCGATCATCCATCACCCTTATCGGCTCTTGATTCACCTCTCCCTTTGCCTGCCCAAGCAGAAGCGGAGCAAAAAAACGCCTCCCCTTTAAACGCTCCCCAAGCCGAGTTCACTCCCGCCCCTATCGCGCAAATTGTCACGGGGGAAAAAACAAAATCTGCCACCACTCTTCCTCCCAGCAATCTTCCTACCTCCGTCCCTCCTTCTTCCAACAAAAAAACCACAACCTCAGTTACCAAAGGGCATCGTCTTCCTGAGCATTGGCAAGCAGACATCAAGGCGGCAGTTTCAGAAGGTTTGAGTGAAAGCCAAGCCCATTGGCAAGAAAAGAAGTTTCGCGACTATTGGCAAGCCAAAGGCGGCAAAGAAGCTCTCAAAGTAGACTGGCAAGCCACATGGCGCAACTGGTTTCGCCGTGAGATCGAACGGCAAGAACAGCAAAAACAAAGGAGCTCCTCATCTTTTACCTCTGAGAACAATGACACGCTTTACCGCAGTTTGATCAACTATAACGACAATTTTTGACATCACACAAACAACGTATTTTTCAAGCAAGCGCGGGGACAAAAATGCTTCAAAACCACAACAGCATCGGACAAAACAAAAGGCGGCAAAACAACATTTGGATAGGCGATTCACACAGCAAAACGCGTCAACATCGACCATTTTGCTCTCATCACAAAAGCGTTTTCCCCACGCAAAAGACCCCCACAGGCACCCCAACATACACACCCCAACATGCACCCCAATACACCAGGACTCCAGCATGCACCACCCCCTCAGGCATATCCACCCCGCCCTTCTTTCACCCCCTTCCTCCTTTCCACCTTCCTCCTTTTCCCAAGGCGCCACTTCCCATGCTCTTGGCAAACAAACATCAACAGAGCAGCTTCAAAAAACTTCAATGAAAAGCAAACTCTTTGGTAACAAAACACCCCTCCACACAGGCACCCCAACTCATGCCCCAACACCCCCCCAACAGGACACTCCAACATGCACCACACCCTCACAGGCATCCGCCCCACCTTCTTGCATCCTTCCTCCTTTCCGCGTTCCTCCTTTTCTCAAGGCGCCACTTCCCATGCTCTTGGCAAACAAACATCAACAGAGCAGCTTCAAAAAACTTCAATGAAAAGCAAACTCTTTGGTAACAAAACACCCCTCCACACAGGCACCCCAACTCATGCCCCAACACCCCCCCAACAGGACACTCCAACATGCACCACACCCTCACAGGCATCCGCCCCACCTTCTTGCATCCTTCCTCCTTTCCGCGTTCCTCCTTTTCTCAAGGCGCCACTTCCCATGCTCTTGGCAAACAAACATCAACACAGCCATTTCAAAAAGGTTTGAGTGAGAGTCAAGCCCATTGGCAAGCCAAGAAGTTTCGCAACTATTGGCAAGAAAAGAGCGGCAAAGAAGCTCTCAAAGTAAACTGGCAAGCCCCATAGCACCACGAGACTTTACGATCAGATCAAACGGTGAGAACAGCAAAAACAGAGTCCTCACTTCTCACATCTTGAGAAAAACGAAAATAATATCACGAATGACCATGAGCACAATTTTTGAAATCAAACAAAAACTTATCTCACAAGCAGATAGAATAGCAGAAATGCTTCTTCCCCAAGGGCACAAACGAGGTAACAATTGGATTGTAGGCAACACACGTGGTGAAGCTGGTCAAAGTTTATCGATTTGCTTGAGTGGTAGTAAAGCAGGACTTTGGTATGATTTTGCAGAAAGCACAGGAGGAGATCTTTTAGACCTTTGGTGTGAAGTCAAAGGCATTAGCCTTTCTCAAGCCTTAGAAGAAGCACGCGCGACTCTCAATCTGACACGCCCCAAACCCTTTATGGCGCCCCATCGTTCCTATCGCCGTCCACCGGTTCCTACAGGGCAGAGCCCGCAGAATCTTGTAAAAACCTATCTCCACGAAGAACGCCGCATTCCTCTAGAAATTATACAGCGTTACCGCATAGGAGAAGATGGCGAAAAAATCATTTTTCCCTTTTATAAACCCGACGGCACCCTTGCTTTAGTCAAAGAACGGCTTGCGCAAACGGGAGCAAAAACCAAACCAACAGCCTCCCAATGTGAACCGATTTTATTTGGTTGGCAAGCCCTTTACCCCACAAACCACGCCTCCACGCACACATCCCAGCAGGCGACCCAGCACACACCTCAGCAAGCATTCCAACACACACCCCAGCAGGTACCCTCAACCAACCCCGCCTCTACACAGGCATCCCAAAACACCGCCTCAACCAACCCCGCCTCTACACAGGCACACCAAAACACCCCCTCAACAAACCCCGCCCCACACGTGCCCCAAAACACCGCCTCAACCAACCCCGCCTCCACGCACACGGCCCAACAGGCACCCACGCACGCGCCCCAACAGGCGCCATTCCCCATTCTTTCTTCAACAAACCGTACAATTGTTATCACTGAAGGAGAAATTGATGCGCTATCCTTAGCCGCCTATGGATATCCGGCGGTTTCTGTTCCCTTTGGAGGAGGCAGTGGAGGAAAACACAACTGGATTGAAAATGAATTTGATCATTTAGAATCTTTTGAAACGATTTTTTTAGCCACCGATATGGATCCGCCCGGAGAAGAAGCAGCCCGTGAGATTGCCAGCAGGCTTGGACGCCACCGTTGCTACCGTGTCCGTTTACCTCGCAAAGATGCCAATGACTGTTTAACCGCAGGGATCGATAAAGCCACCATAAAAGCCGCCTTTTCCTCAGCACAAAGCTTTGCCCCAGAAGGTTTACGGCGCGCCTCAGACTATAAAGATCAAGTGATTGGGCTTTTTTGGCCAGAGCCTGAAAAACATCTTGGTTATACGGTTCCCTATCCTAAACTGAAGGACAAATTGCATTTCCGCCCAGCAGAATTAACGCTCTGGAGCGGTGCGAGTGGTGCAGGTAAAAGCCAATTATTATCAGACTGTATTCCCCATTGGATTGCACAAAAGAGTCGCCTTTGCTTAGCGTCTCTAGAAATGAAAGGAGAACAATCGCTTCGCCGTTTAACCAAACAAACGGGCGGCTTAGAACAGCCTACAAAAGAAACGATTGAACGGATTCTTCATTTTTTAGACGATGGGCTTATTCTTTATGAGCATGTTGGCAAATCAAGCGTTGACACCTTGCTTGAAGTCTTTGACTATTGTCGTGCGCGCTATGGCTGCGATCAATTTATCATCGACAGTTTGATGCGGCTTGGCATTGCCTCTGATGATTATGCAAGACAAGAACAAGCCGTTTATAAAATGGTTGATTGGGCTGTTTTAAACAATGTGCACATCCACCTTGTAGCCCATGCCCGCAAAGGTGGTCTGGATAAAGATATCCCCAGCACAGAAGACATTAAAGGCGCCTCAGAAATTGGCGCCAATGCCTTTAACATCATCACCATTTGGCGCAATCGGTCGTTGGAAGATAAAATCTTTGCCGCCTCTCTAGCACAAGAAAAAGCAGATTTAGCAAAACGCCCAGGCGTTATTATGAATATTGCCAAACAACGTTCTGGTGATTTTGAAGGCAAAATAGGGCTTTGGTTTGATCCCCAAACCTACCGCTATCGCTGTTCTTTTGAACAATCATTCCCTCGACGTTATCTGTAATACCCCATAAACCCCACTCTCTTTAAAAACGCCTCCGCTTTCAAACGCGCACGCCTTGCTCCCACAGAAACAACAGGAACGATCAATCCACAAATGATGAAAAACACCCAATCCTTCGCGAACCAAAGCCTGCTCAACCCTAGATTCTCTGCTCCCAAACGCAAACAAAAAAAGATCGCTCCAACAACGGCGCAAAACACCACCCCCTTCAATAACCACAAACAACGCGTCACCACCCCATCTCGCCGCCCCCTCATATGCAAAATCAAGAACCACTCCAACAGTGCAGCAAACACGATCCCTATCAAGGACAGGAGTCCCCATGGTATGTCCATACTCTCCATCCCCCAAAGAGCTAAAAAAAGGACGACTCCTAAAATGCAATAAAACAGCACTTCCTTCAAAAAGAGGGAAACACCACAAATACAATAAAACGCCGCCCGCCACCACGAAATATCGAAGCGCTTGGAAACCTTATAAGTACTAATAACGACAACAATAAAAAGGTAGGAAAATACCAACAACAGCAAAAAAAACAAATCGTTCGACATCACATACCCCTCACAGCAAGCCCATTAAAGATCACACCCATAAGACAAAAAACACACCCTACTTTAAGAACCAAGCCCATAGAACACGTGCACGCCTTACACCCTGATAAATCAAAGGAAAAAGAAATCCAACAATAAAGGAAAACATCCCATCATTCGAGAACCAAAGCCAGCTCAACCCTAGATTCTCTGCTCCCAGACGGGTAAAAAAAAGGATTAGTGCCAAAATGCAGCAAAACAGCACAAAATTCAAAGCACGCAACGACCTCTGTAGCACCGTATCACTTTGCTCGCGTATAAAGAACCCCAAGAGCACTTTTAACAATAAAGACAAGAGCAAAACCTTTAAGAATACCGCCCTTATGCTATCCATATCTCTGATGCCCACAGCAGCAAACCACAGGATAAAGCCCATCATGCAACAAAACATAACCGCCTTTAAGAACACTTGCCAAGCAACAGGCATACTCTTGACGCCCAGATACACCAAACCAAGGACAGTTGCAAAAATGCAAGAAAACACCGCCCCCTTTAAGAGCAGCTCCCCATCAACAGCGCGCCTGCCCACGCCCACATAAACAAAACCAAGGTAGGTGGCAAGGGCGCCCTAAAGCACCACCCATCTCCAAAACATCCACCCTGTAACAGAGCGACGCTTTGCTCCCTTATAAATAAAAATCAAGGCAAGAGCAAAAAAGCAGAAAAACCAAGGCAACAGCCAAAACATCACATCGTTCGACATCAAATACCCCTCACAGAAAGAACATCAAAGACCATGCCCGTGGGAAAGAAAAATGCTCATTCTTTTTAAGCACCATCCCAACAGTACACGCACACACCGTACCCCCTCCAAAACAAACAAAGGAACGAATCCAACACTGCTCACAAACACCCCATTGTTCAAGAACCAATGCGTGCTCCAGCCCATATGCTTTACTCCCACATGTGCCAACCCAACGACAGTGCCAATAATACAAGAAAACACCACCCACTTGAAGCACCACACCCCACGCGATATCCATTTACCCCGCACCCTCATAAGCAAAACCAAGGACAGCGCCAGCAATGCAACAAACACCGCTCCTATCACTAAAAATTCCCATGATATATCAAAACGCTTCGCTCCCTTATAAGCAAAGCCAAGAACCACTACAGCAATGGTGCAAAACACCACCCCCTTCAAAAACACGCCCCACGATACAGTTCTACTGTTTGCTCCCACAACAATAAAACAAAGGACAGCTCCAGCAATACAAGAAAGCTCCACCCCCTGCCAAAACACCTCCCACGTAATAGCCGGTCGCCCCGCATCTTCATAAGCAAAACCAAGGACCATGCCAACAACGCAGCAAAACGCCAGCCCCTTTAAAAATATGTCCCGCGCAACCACCATACGCCCCGCTCCTTCATAAGCAAAAATCAGAGACCATGCCAAAAATGCAGCAAAAGATCAATCCTTTTCAAAGAATGAAAGCCTAAACCCAAGACGCCTTGCCCCTCTATAAATAAGAGCAAGGACAAAGCCCAAAAGGACATAAAACACCCACTTGTTTGAAAACCACACCTGAGCCAAACCAAAATGCTCAGCTTGCTTATAAACAAAATCAGAGACAGCAGCCAAAATGAAGCTCAACAACACCATCTTGAGGAACAAACCCTTCGTTACACCACGCCGCTGCATTACTTCATAACCCAACATAAGGAAAATACCGGGAATGCCATAAAACGCCATAGCTCGTAAAAATACGCCCCACGTCATCCCAAGAGCCTTCATTTCCACATAAACAGCCACAGAGACATAGGCTACAATACAGCTAAACACCAATCCCTTCAAAGACAAAAGCCCGCGCAACATCATGCCATTCCCCCATCAAGTCATTCAAGGAAAATCCACCATGCGACAAAACACCCCTCTTTTCAAGAACCAAATCCATGGGGCTCCCACACACAAGCGCAACAGTCCAAGTCACCCCAAGAGCGCATACCCACACGGCACACTCCAACACATGTCTTCCTCTCATCCCCCTCTTTTGCCTAGAGCAAGCAACATTTTTTAAAAACGAGAAGCAAAATTAAAATTTTTAAGGAGATGCTATGACCCATAAGCAGAAAAAAAATATGCAAACCTGCCCGCTTGATCATCAAAATCAAGAAAAACACATTGGTCATTTAAAGACGCAAGAAATCCCTGTTGAAACGCGTAATCCTTATTTTAAACCCAATCATCGAGAAAGTTCCAGCAACCCGCGCACCATCAATGCCATTGCCAATGCACAAAGCCATCCCATTGCACTTTTATATGCGAAAGGACATCTCAGCAAAGCCCAATATAAAGCGGCAGAACGTTTTTATTTTTACTGGCGTCAAAGCCAAGCCGATCTCCACATGAGCCTTGACTACACCCGTGAAAAGGTTTCCTGTAGCCAAGGGTACACACACCCTATTGAACGTCAAATAGAAGCCTCCAATCATTTAAGAACAATCAAAGTTCAACTGGGGATTCTTGGCTATTCACTGCTTGAACGCGTTATCGGCCATGGACAAGCGATAAAAGAATTAAGTTCTTCAAAACGCAAACAAAACTCCCTTGCCGATCATTTACGAGATTGTTTAGACTTGCTCGCATTTCATTGGGGATATGCAAACCATAAACATTTTGAATAATCCCCCTCCTCGCCATTTTAAGCGGCCTCCCATGTTGCCCCGCCCCCTCTAAAGAAACCTCCCCCACACGGGCTCAACCATTGAGCAGCTCTCGCCCCTATTTCCATTACCTTGCCCCCACCCAAAAGGACAATACTTCCCCCCCCACACATACTTAAGATACACCCCACACTCTTAAAAACAAAAAGCCTTCCCCCATATCAGTCCTATAATCATGAGGGGCTCTTAATTCGTTTTTGATTGAAGAATATTATCAAGATGCTTGCATGTATCATAATATTTTTAAATATAGTTTAATTAATATCGAGTCTTAAAACAAATATTCAATTGAAAAAAGTATTACGTTTTAATGCAAAATGACAAAATTTTTTGTAAAAAGTATTTTTTATATTGCTATTTTTTCAATTCTCTGCTAAGTATAATATGGTAGGTTCTTTAAGTATGATTTTTTTGTATTTAGTACGGCCTTTTAAATTTATTCTTTTTTGACACGTCCTGCGAGTCAATGTTAAAATTCTCCTACTTTTTGGTCCTCTGATTGCGACGGAGGACTTTTTTTTATAACTGTACTTTTTTATGACTGTATTGTCTTAAATCACTTCCTTATGAGCTTTGTGATAATTCCTCCATAAGGTTTACCCGCAAAATAGATCATTCTTTTGTCAAATTGACTTGCGTTCCATTCTTAAAGAACAAAGATTCTTAACTCAATCTGATTTACAAACAGCTTGGATACACTTCCCTCTTGGCTTCCATTCACTCTTGGCTTCCATTCAGGATTTTCCGCTAAACTCAAGGCGCAACAGAAGCTTGCTCTGTCTTAAAGATTCACCACGCCCTTAAAAAAACACTTAAAACATATCCAAGGAAGCTTGCTTCATATCACCAAACCTCAAATGACCGTGTTTTACGACATAACAGAATGACTTAACTACTGGATAACTTTCTTTATCGCCCCCCAACAGGTTGATGTATCACGACAACATATTGATTTATAATCATCATATCCCGTTATCCATATAAAATTAAGAGACGCAGATATCATAGGGATTCTCTCATTTTAAATTTATTTCATGTTGCATCAATCAACACCTTGTCTTTTCCACATTACAAACATGAGAGACATATGAAATAACGCACTTCAAAGATTTCAAAGATAAAGAATCAAAATGCCTCTTATGAACACGCTCAAGAGCCAAAGGCTGTCATCATATGAGGCGCGAATAGTATGATAATGTGCTGGCTTTTCCTTATGAGAATTTAAAGAAAGGCTTATCCACTTCACAAGAGATTTCTCCATTATCAGATTTACCAATATCTCCAATCACCAATATAATTGTGATGATAAGATCACATAATGTTTTTAAACAAGTAGGTAAATGTGCAACACAAATATATTCTATTTAGAACATTCTGTTTTATGTGAGTCGCGTAAACTCCCATTAAAAAACAAAATCCCCCATTAAAAACAAAATCCCCCATTAAAAACAAAATCCCTATGAGAAAAAATCTAAAGCGTGAAGATAAAAACATGAGACAAGTGTGATTCCATTCAGATATTGCTCTTTAACCGTCAAACCGAATAAAAATAGATCCGGCCAAATAAAAATAGATCCAGAAAATATGTTAATCTTCCTACCTTAAGAGATAAACTAAGAATATAGACAACATCTCTCCTAACATTCCCCTTTTTCTAGCATCGCTTAAGAATCAAAAGTTATACAGCTTATTTTGTCATATTATAAAGCACTGTTTTTTAAGGCGGTATTGAAGCAGTTAAAACAATTGAAGTGTTTAGCCAACGCCATCGCCATTAGCAAAGCTAAAAAAACAAACTGTTGAAAAGCCGTGCATATCTTGTGTAAACACAAAAAAAACAAGAAAAAGGCACAAAAATATCTCAATTTTTATAAAAATACATCAGCGTCTTTTACGATTGTATTGACGAACAACCCTTATCACATAATCATCTTAAATATTGAGAATAAAGAATGAATAGCCCTCGCAAATACAGCAACCTATCAATAAAAATATAAAAACAAATCTTTTTGTTATCTCTGTTTCTTATGGAATATGCCTTTCCCTATGGATGCACTTTAGCCTCCAAAGAGTGCATTCAATCCATGGAAAGGATGCACTCCGCGCCTTAAAAAGAGTGCATCCTTCCCCTCAACGGAAACTGCCAAACCCTCATAAAGGCAGTATCCAATCTATAAGAGGATGCACTCCGCGCCTTAAAAAGAGTGCATCCTTCCCCTCAACGGAAACTGCCAAACCCTCATAAAGGCAGTATC